>JAKUTI010000109.1 GCA_022448765.1 Pseudomonadales bacterium | reverse complement strand
AGAAGGCGCGGCCGATACATCGGGACTGGACCTTGTATACGCCAATAACGACCCGATTAGTCTCGGTATCTGCAAACCCGCCGTTGCAGCCGGACCCGGCGCTCCATACCCTTTCGATATTGAACCGGGTCGTCCCGGCATTTCTAATGTGATGGTACGACTTGGTTCAAAGAATCCCGCCGTGATGATGCCGGAAATCGGCCGCAGTTTAGTCCACGTCGAGGGCTACAATTTGATCGCGGCGTGGATTTCGACAATGGATAGCGAATGCGAAATCGGTCAAACGACGCTCTAACCGACATGCCGTTGCTCTTTCTCAGCAGACACGCAATTCAGTAATCCCAAATCTCCCCCGCGTGTTGCGTTGACAGGTTACGATGCCAACCGAAAGAAAGCAGAGGCGATCAGCATGAGTTTCATCATCTCGCGTGTTCGGACAACCGACCGACATTTCAACGCGCTGCATACCGAGATCACAAACGATTCGAACGCGACACTTCAGCCCGCATCACTTTGGGGCGCATTTCATGGATTATTCGGTCTCGGATCCAATGAATTGATCGTCGTCAGTGTAGGCGCAACGGAAAACGTTCATAAGAATTTAATGTCGCTGAATAGCGCGGCGGGCTGCGAGTCACTTGAACTTGCACCGACCGTTCGACCCGTTACCGAAGAACCCCTCTCGCGAGAAGGACTCTACGTTTTTCGGTTCTTTGACGTGGCTCACGTAGATGTCGACGAAATCGCCGAGCTCTCTCGTGTTGCCTGGGAAAGTTTCGAGCACGTTGATGCTTACTCGGCCGAGCCACAAGGCCTTTTTTGTCAAGCAGACCGTTCGGAAGAACGAGGCCGCATGCTTCTCGTTACCTGGTACGACGGGCTCAATTCCTGGCAAGCCTCGCGAAATCCCCCCGCAAAAGCGCGTGAGAATTTCCAGCGCCGCCAGCAACTCACCAACGGTACAGTGGCCTACGCGACTCGCCTGATCGTCTCGTGAAAACCGAACAAGCGCTCTTTGCAAACGACACGTTCTACCTCACCTTCACCAGCAAAGATTTCGACACCATGGATCGTCTATGGGCCAATGACCATCCCGTACTCTGCATTCATCCCGGCTGGCCCGCGCTTACCGAACGCCAAGATGTCATGGAGAGTTGGAAACGAATTCTTGAGAATCCCGGGCAGCCGGGCATGGACTTTTATAACGCCAGTGCCCTCGTCGTAGGTAACGTTGTACTTGTGACATGCTACGAGGAACTGTCTGGAAGCATTATGGTTGCGACCAACGGGTTCGTTGAGGAGAGCGGGGAGATCAAACTCTTTCACCATCAAGCGGCTCCGTGCGCGGAACCACCGCCCCCGACAAGCGCACAGACCGGGCACGCGGTGTGATAACTTCCTCGCGTTTTAATCTCGCGTAGCACGGCAAACAATGGTCAATCCACTACTTACCGCACCCATCGTTTGCCCAACCATGCAAGTTGACGACGCATGGATTGATTACAACGGCCACATGAATATGGCCTATTACCTACTCATTTTCGATCGTTGCCTCGATTTCGTGTACGACCAGCTCAATATCGGCGAGGCCTATGTCAAAGCTTCCGGGGGTTCCTGCTTCTCGCGCGAAATTCAAGTCAATTACCTCCAGGAATTAGTCGTTGGTGATCCCGTACGGGTGACGTTTCAACTCATGGACTACGACGAAAAACGCCTGCACTTCTTTCAACACATGTACCACGATCAAGACGATTATCTTGCCGCGACATCTGAACAGCTCGCGCTTCATGTCGACGCGAACCTCCGTCGAACCACGCCGCTGCCGGTAACAGTAAAAGAGCAGCTCAACGAGCTCATGCAAAAACACAAAACTCTTCCCACACCAGAGCAAGCGGGTAGCCACATAGGCATCCGTCGCAACCGATAACCAAGTTTCAGGTTTCTCGGCTTGCAGCCACCCGACAAAATCTGCGAAATTTAAGCCCTAAGGGAATCACGCAAGGACAGTGAAATGGCATACGAACAAATAGTTACCGAAGTGGTGGACCGAGTTGGCGTGATCCGTCTCAATCGTCCCGAAAAACTTAATGCGTGGACGAGGCAGATGGCGACCGAAATCCGGGATCAAATGAGCTCGTGGAATGACGATTCCGGCATTGGCGCCGTACTCGTCACCGGTGAAGGACGAGCATTCTGTGCCGGGGCCGACCTCGATGGGTTCTCGCAACGAGTCGAATCCAACCGTGAGGGCCAGGGCGAACCACTTGTCCAACGCGGGGAAGGTTTTACCCATTTTATTCGTGAATCAAAACCAACGGTGGCTGCAATCAATGGGTATGCCGTTGGCGTGGGGCTCACCATGATCCTCCCATTCGACATTCGGATTGCGTCCAGCAAAGCTCTTTTAAGTATTCGATTTATCAAGATGGGCCTGATGCCTGAACTGGGTTCAACGCGTCTTCTTGCAGAACTCGTGGGGCTCGGCAACTCGACCGACATGTGCCTCACGGGAAGGATGGTTGGGGCAGACGAAGCCGCCAACATGGGGCTTGTAAGTGCTGTGACCGAACCGGACGAACTTTTCGATGTCGCCTTAGCCAAGGCTACAGAAATTGCAAATAATTCAACCCCAGCCGTAATGATGATAAAGGAACTTTTACGGAAGAATCCTATGGATCGCGACCTCGAAGCGGTGATGGAGCGTGAGACTCTTCGTGATCAAATTGCGCGACGCCTTCCAGATCATGCCGAAGCGGTGAGCGCATTCATCGCTAAGCGTGATCCAACGTTTAACAAGAAAGACTGACGTACGTAGTTAACGATCTAGGTAAGCCGCGAGACAATTTCGGGTTCGGCCGGCTGCATATGCCATGGAGGTAAACCATTCACCAGCGCCTCGATGTCATCTACCACCAACCGACCGATGAGCTGTGAATCACCTTCGAGACTCCCGGCACGGTGTGCCGAAAGTACCACGTTGGGCGCGTTGCGGATCGGATGATTTGGAGGCAAAGGTTCCTCCGGGAAGACGTCAATTGCTGCCCGAAATCTCCGTTCAAGCAGCTTTTCGGTGAGCACGTCGAAATCAACCACGTGCGCTCGGCTCATCAATACCAATACGGCCTCGGACGCGATCTTTTCGAGCTTAGTTCGACTCAACAGCGCTTGATTTTCATTACTCGGAATGGCCAACACGAATATGTACTGACTCGTTTCCAACAACCCATCCAAATCAACGGGTTCCACTCCTTGATGCCGGATAAACGCGTCGGTGCGCCATGGATCGAATCCCTGCAATTGGCATTGGAAAGGTTCTAACAGAGGTATCAAGGCATTCGCTAACCCGCCCAGACCAATCAAGCCGACCCGTTTACCGTATAAAGAAAATGTTCCTTTATTCCCATCCCCGAGGTACTCCTCGTCGCCCCGACGAATAAGTTCATGACCAAACGTGATTTCTCGAGCCGCATCGATCGCCATTCCTAACGCCATTTCGGCAACCATCGGTCCAAACGCGGGCGCGCAACTTAAGACGCGAATGCCGTGAATTCGACAGTACTCATAATCCAAGGCCGTCGGACTCGGATGGCGACCGGCCACCTCAAGGATCGCTTTGAGCTTGGGCATTTCGCTCAAATCTCCGTATCTCCAGTTCGCGGTGACGATCGCAAATGCGTCCGCCTTGACCCGCTGTATTTCACTTTCCGATAACGGTTCGTTTTGACCCCAGATTACATCGCAGCACGCTTGTAATCTGTCCAGATCGTCAGCATGAAAAATCTCTTCCATACGCCGAAATGAAGGATCAACGAGGACCTTTTTCAAGGGTTCAGCCATCGGCTTACCAGGACAACGGGTTTACGAGAATTCGATCAATAGCCTTCAAGATCACCGTATCGATTGCGGTGAAAGTTGACGTCGCCTAACGTTTGTTCTGTCACCGCGGCACGCTTGATGAAAAAGCCAATATCGAATTCGTCCGTCATCCCAATACCACCGTGCATCTGAATACCTTCTCGCGACACGGTGTGGAAAGTTTCACCAACTTTAGCTTTCGTTAAGCTGGCTAGCTTCGCTATCTCACTCGGATCTCGCTCTTCGTCCAGTGCCGTCAACGCTTCGAGAACGACCGACTTCGAGAGTTCAACCTCGCAGAACATGTTCGCCGCTCGATGCTTAAGCGCTTGGAAAGAGCCAATGGGAACTCCAAATTGCTCTCGATCCTTCAAATACTGAACAGTCCGTTCGAAACACTCTTGGGTGCTGCCAAGCATTTCCGCGGCGATTCCTATTCGTCCGATGTCTAGTGTCGGATCAAGAACATCGGCACCCTTACCTTCGTCCCCAATACGAGCGCTACTCGTCACCGCGACATTGCTGAAATCGATATTGGCGGCATTACGGCTATCCACCATCTTCGTTCGAGTGACGGCCACTCCCTCGGCTTCTCGATCGACAAGAAAAAGCGTCAAGCCGTCACGCTCGCCAGGCGAACCCGACGTCCTCGCCACAACAATTAACTGATCTGCAACGTGCCCATCCAATACGAATTTCTTGGACCCCGAAATCGTATACCCGTCTCCCGATGCCGAGGCCGACGTAGCGATCCCATAAGGATCATGTCGATGAGATTCTTCCAATGCCAAAGCGAGCAGAAGTTCCCCTGTCACTACTTTTGGAAGAATCTCGCTTTTTTGCTCATCTGAACCACCGATATTTACGGTCGTACCACCGAGCCAAACGCTTGAAAAGAGTGGGCTGGCCGAAAGGGTTCGTCCTGTTTCCTCGGTGACGACTCCGAGCCCCTTGTATCCGAAACCGATTCCGCCGTGCTCTTCAGGAAACGGTGCACCGGCAAAGCCGAGTTCGGCCATTGCTGCCCATGTTTCTCGATCGAAACCATCGGCATTGTCTTCATCCCGAAGCCGACGAAGTTGATCGATCGGCGCTTTATCCGTGCAGAAAGACTTCGCCATGTCTTTAAGCTGATTTTGTTCCTCATTGAGAATCATCGGCATTTTCTTCCCCTTGTCATCATCTTGACCGCCAAGTTCCCCACGCGGCTCTGTATCATATTCAACTGTGTTAGCGAATTGCACCGTTGCCCATCGATGACTCTAACGAGCCAACCAACCTACCCCGCCGATTCCTCGGCCTCGCAACTTTTGTGCCTTTCCCCAGCGCACCAATGCGTGCCCAAGTAATGGAATCAGACTCTTACCATGGCGGTCAACCAGTCGACCTCGTCGGCGTGCTGGCTACTGACTAGAGAATCGTCTCGGGGCTATGGGCCAAGAAAGTTGCACTCCATACCGACCAAACAACCGCGTTGACCATGTCACTAGTCAAACTGCAGTCCAGACTGGAAAACACGTTACCCGACGGCCGCCTCGAGGTGCTCCCGGTTCCCGGCTATCGTGCTATCAAGCTTGCACTTATTAACGCAGATTTCTCTACGGGTCCGCTGCCCCAAGCCGTCATGAACGCCGTCATTGAGAAACCTGCGTATTGGGCCTTTTGTTGGGGCAGCGGAATCGCACTCGCTCGTTACCTGCGAACGCACAAAGAAATTGTGTCTGGCCTTCGCGTCCTGGATCTTGGTTCAGGCTCGGGAATCGTTGCGATAGCCGCTTGTCTTAATGAGGCACGTCTCGTCGTAGCATGCGACACCGACCCCGATGCGCGGTTGGCGATTGAAGTCAACGCAGCCATCAACAGCGTCTCGATCGTCACCACAGGGAACGCCTCAGGTCATTTTGACATTGCATTACTCGCCGACGTTCTTTATGACCCCTGCAATCAAGAAATACTCGAGAAATCGCGAACGTTGGCTGACACTGTGTTGGTAGCCGATTCTCGCGTAAAGCAAGCGCCTCAAGGATTTCGCCAGTTTGATTCCATGTCGGCCCCCACGTTCCCAAATCTCGGTGAATTCGACGAATTTCGTACGGTACGATTTTTCCGCTCGCATTGATTGACCAACGTTTGACGCCGTTTCGCTCATAAGCCATCTCGTTGCTTGTAAGTCTTTCCAACAGATTCTCGCGTTAGATAACTGACATTGTCTCGGGTCGTCCCAGATCGGTAGAAACCAAACCGGTCGATCGACGGTTTCGACAAGAACTCAAATCAAGTTACTCTCTCGCACGACGCTTGATTTGAATCCAGGAGGTCATCGTGAGCCTATACAAAGAAATTCTCTACGAAATAACCGGTTCGGTGGCCGTATTGACCATGAACCGACCCGAGACATTGAATGCCTTGACCGATCTGACACAAGCAGAAATCCGGCATGCACTTGGGGAATCGGACAAGAACCCCGAGGTTGTCGGCACAGTGCTTACGGGTGCCGGTCGTGGGTTTTGCTCCGGCGTCGACATGAACGCATTGGGTGCCATGAGTGAGGCGGGCCAGCGCTTAGGAAACGTCCACGAACACCTGGCATCGGACCCAGGAAATCCAGACGACGATCCCAATTTCAAGGTTGCAACCGCCTATTTTCTGGGATTACGCAAACCGTTGATTGCAGCAATTAACGGAGCGTGCGCAGGCCTCGGGTTCAGTTATGCAACGTTTTGTGACCTTCGGTTTGTTGATCGAACCGCGCGGCTAACAACGTCATTCGCCCAACGAGGACTAATCGCGGAACACGGTACGAGCTGGATGCTACCTCGGATAATCGGCCCTGCTCACGCACTAGACATTCTTTGGAGCTCACGGAAATTCGAAGGCGACGAAGCGTACCGCATAGGCTACGCCAACCGCGTGTGTGAACCCGGCGAATGCGTCACGGAGGCCACGGAATTTCTCGAGCAAATCGCAGGAACCGCCGCGCCCATGTCCCTAATGATGATGAAAAAACAAATCTATCGGCATCTAAACCAGGAGTTGGGACCCGCCATGGTCGAATCTAACGAATGGATGGACGAAAGCCTCGCCCGAGGCGACTTTAAAGAAGGAGTCAGTTCCTTTGTTGAAAAACGAGCGCCCGACTTCCAACGCATCATGATCGATTGATTGAGGAGCCAGGACTATGAGCGTTATCGCCACAGACCACACGAACGTTGATTGGAGTCAGATCGTCGCCGACCTGAACCGGTTCCTTCGACTCAGAACCACGCCCATTGGCATGAAAATGTTCGAGACCGTAAAGGATATGGAAGCGATTCCAAGAATCCGTCGGCCGTCAGACGTCCACACGACGGACCAGATCGTCGGGCAAGCTTGTCGCAACGGTTGGACCGTGGGCATCACTGCCGAGGACCTAGTCGGCGCTCAATGTCAGGCGGTGATCGGCCTTGCTCCTCGGAGCGACGAGTGGCTGTCAGGAAACAACATGGCTGGCGTGTGGTACGAAACGAAGGAAGAGTCGTCGAAACACCAGCATGCGATGGACGTTGTTCCCTATGGTGCGTTCGAGGCTATGGCCGTGAGCCCTCTCGCAAGTGGCCGCTTGTCTCCTCCCGATATTTGTCTCATCTACGCGACACCCGCACAAATGATCTTATTCATTAACGGGTTGCAGTGGACGGGCTATAAAAAACTCGAATGGGGTTGTGTCGGCGAAAGCGCTTGTGCGGACAGTTGGGGTCGGGCATTGGCAACGGGGGAGCCAAGCCTTTCGATCCCTTGTTTTGCGGAACGACGCTACGGTGGCGTCATGGAAGACGAATTACTGATGGCTATTCCACCGCTTTTCCTACCCAAAGTGATCGATGGTCTAGACCACTTATCTCGTAACGGTCTGCGCTACCCAATCCCGCAATACGGGATCAACAACGACGTTAGAGCCGGAATGAACGTCAGCTATCAGTGACCAAAAAAAGGGTTGCAGCTACCGACGGACAAGGCCGCTTCGTTTAGAAGTTTCGTCATCCCGTACGTTGGTGGACACGCCAAAAACGGCGGTGCAGATCGAGCGCATGGACGCGCAGTATGTCGACCCCAAGACTCGCTAATCTCGCCGATACCGCCAACGTTTCCGGATCGCGTTGGTTGGGCGGGACTTTCGTCATCGGCTCGAGAAAGGACTTGCGACTATGGCCAAACAACAATCGGCAGTCGAGGTCCATCAATTCACGTGCTCGGCGGATAATTTCCAGCGACTGCGACGCCGTCTTACCAAAACCGATCCCCGGATCCATGATCACTCGATCAGTTGATATGCCAGCCCTGCACAACTTATCCAGCATCTTGACGAACCAACTGCGAAGACTGACTAACGGATCAACGTCGGGCGGTAACACGTTACCGGGATCGGCGGGCACCGACAAACTATGCATTAGAATGAGGTCACATCCGCTATCA
>JAKUTI010000108.1 GCA_022448765.1 Pseudomonadales bacterium | reverse complement strand
AGTGGCAATTCGACGGCGCTGGTCGGTACGCCCGATCAAGTTGCTGAAGCCATTGTGCGGTATTACGACCTGGGTGTTCGGGGAGTGCTCATCCGTGGATTCGATCCCTTCCATGATACGGTCACGTATGGACGCGAGCTGATTCCGGCGATTCGAACAATGGTGGCGGAAAGGGATGCGAGCCAACGTTGCCTTGCCTAGCCGGCGGGACTCGATTTAACGATTAGATGTACTGTCCCATAAGGCGTTTCATTTCGGCAGCGACCAACCAGATGCGATCCTGGCCCCAAGTACATAAAGTGTTTCCTTCGGCGTCGCGTAAACGAAAACTTGGGACACCCCACAGCCCCAGTTCGTTGACGAGCACGCGCTGATTTTCTTCTACCTCAGCGACCCATCGGTTTGTATTTAGGTGTTTTTTTCCTTCGGGCCACGACAAGCCTGCGAATTCAACGATTTGCCTTAAGCCATGATTGTTAGCGGCGTTTACCCCGCGACTGAAGGCGTTGACCAGAAAAGACGATAGGAACTCTATTTCCCGGTTCATCGATCGAGCCCAGGGATAAAGGGAGTAGGCGCGTTGTACGGGAGCGCCGATGGGATCGTAAATATCCCCGAACGGTATACCGTATGCGTCGGCCTCTCGCGCGGTGTCGGTCATAATATAACGACCCTTCGTTATGGTTGCGGGCACGCCGCGCATCACCATGGGTAAGACCGGTCGGATCTGCAGTTGGACGCCGGTCGATTTTGCTAAGGCTATGGCGCGATCAAAGCCAATAGCCGTGTACGGACTTCGAAGCGAGGGAAATATTTCAAGGGAGAGCTTTGACGCATCTTCAGGGCCTGTCTCGGTGGGTCGAGGAAAGAGGAGGTTGTCGGTAGTCCGATCACAGAGCTCGCAAAGCAATGTCTCGAGTAGATACAAACGATCGAGGCCCCAGTACCAATTCCCCTCAAAACACACGGTGGCCGATGAAAAGTGACCGAGCCGTTGTCGTAGCTTGTTACCTGCTCGTGTTGCCGGGACCTCCGCGCGCGTCGCCGCCACAGTCTTGGGGGGTTCGAGCAGCGCACCAAACGATATCGCCTTATCGAGAAACTGGGCCCGAGGGACTGAGGAGAGTTCGATTTCGCATCGTTCAATCTCGGTAGCTGATGCTTCTCGGGTATCCATAGTCAGGCCGTAATGCGGCGCGATTTGTCCGGCATCGCGTAGCGCGTATTCGCGGAGCAAGTCTGGTTCCGGTGCGTTCATCTTGTCCGGGGGCGACACCAGGTGACTCCGGACGTCGACGGGATATGCTGTCTCGATCTGTCTTAAGGCAAGGGCGACAAGATAGCTGTGGGGATCGTCCATTTGGTGGAAGTAGTCCAGACGAAACGGCGGCTTGGTCGATGCTCGGATTGCGTTTTGATGGCCGCGGTAACGCTTCACCATGCGTCGCTCGGCCAACGAAGTCAGGTACCTAAGTGGCGCGGGTGGATTATTGGTTGATGCAAGATTCACGGGTTGATCCGGCGTTGGTATCGCAAACCATGGATACATGAATTGCGTAGATCGTACCAGTTGCCATTGGTTCGGCGCCGCGGGTCCGATACATTACACGGTTCATATGGGAGGAAATCATGGCTGAGTACGAAAACGTATTGATGGATCGGGCCGGGACCGATGACAGGGTCGGGATCATCACACTGAATCGACCGGAAAAATTGAATGCCTTGTCGCAGGAGCTTTTGTATGACTTTGACGCGGCACTGCACGATATGGAGGCCGACCATACGATACGCGTCATTGTGGTGAAAGGTGCAGGTCGAGCGTTCAGTGCTGGATACGACCTAACACCGTCACAAAAGACTGGGGCCGACGCCGTTGTACGACGTCACCGGGGTGTGGATGACAAAGGCCGGCGTTTACTGATGGGCATACGCACAGGCATGCAGCAAATTACCGACATCCATATGTACTTTTGGAACATGGCAAAAGTGACGATTGCGCAGGTCCACGGATACGCGGTCGCGGGCGGTTGCGAAATGGCCATGATGGCCGACTTGGTGGTTGCAGCGGACGATGCTCAACTCGGACATCCCGGCCTTCGGGGGCTCGGGACCTCGCGGACCGGCGTTATTTGGCCGTTGGTTATCGGGATGCGAAAAGCGAAGGAGCTTTATTACACCGGTGAAAACGTCACCGGGACCGAGGCCGAAGAAATTGGCATGATCAACTACGCTTGGCCGAAGGAAGAATTGGAGGATCGAACTCTGGCGTTCGCCGATCGATTGGCCAATATGTCGGCGGATCATCTCGCGATCTTGAAGGTCAACATGAATCGGTTCTACGAAAACATGGGCATCTATTCCTCGGTGCGGAGCAGTACCGATCTCGATGCGGCAGGCCAATTCACCGAATTTTCCTACGATTGGCAAGAAAAAATGAGGGACGAGGGCTTGAAGGACGCGTTGCAGTGGCGTGACGGGCCGTTTCGCGAAACGGACACTTATAAGAAGAAGTAGCCGTTGGTCTCGATACCAAGAGGCGTTATGACGACTTGAGATGTCGTAACACTTCGTTAATAGATGGGAAATGAAGTCGGCACGATTGGTTAGGTACCTAATCAATCGTGCCTTGCTTCTGTTCCGTTCGTTGAACTACATAAGAGGTATGCATGCAGGCAATCATAAACACCAGTAAAGGGGTCATCCGTTTAACGCTCTTTGCGGAGAACACTCCGCTCACCGTTGCAAATTTCGTAAATCTCGCGCGGCGCGGTTTTTACGATGGCCTAAATTTTCACCGGGTCATTGGCGATTTCATGATCCAGGGAGGTTGCCCACTCGGGACAGGAACCGGAGGCCCCGGCTATCGGTTTGAGGACGAATTCGACGCGACCCTGAGACACGACCGACCCGGCCGCTTGTCCATGGCAAATTCGGGACCTGGTACCAACGGTTCGCAGTTCTTTATCACGCATGTGCCGACCCCTCATCTTGACGACAATCACTCGATCTTTGGTGAAGTCGTGGATACAAACGACCAGGACGTCGTCAATGCGGTCTCGCAGGGTGATGTCATCGACACAATTACTATTGAGGGTGATGTTGACGGATTGTTTGAACAGGTGTCGGACCGGTTATCAGAATGGAATGCACAACTCGACAAGGGGTAGCATCGCATCCGTTTTTCCCGATGTTCCAGCCATATAGGTTCCAAACTCGATGTTCGTGTTCGTTGGGGCTTGAACGACGGCGGAACCATCGGTGATAACGAGTCTGCAAAACGCTCGGGTCAAACAAGTTGTTCGTCTAAGGCAGCGGCGACATAGGGAGAGTGACGGGCTCTTTCTGATCGAGGGATATCGGGAAATTCGGTGCGCCGTTGACGCGCGTGTCGGCTTGAAGGTGCTGTACACGTGTGAACAGTTCTTTAGTCACTCCGACACGCGAAAGCTCGTTCGTTGGTTGGGTGAAAATGCTGATATTTCCATCGAACCAGTTAGCCGTGATGTGTTTGCGAAAATATCGGTCCGTGAAAATTCGGATGGGTTACTGGCTGTTGCGCCCAGCCCGGCGTGGCTGATGAATGATATGCACGTGCCACCGAACGGCTTGTTTCTAATCAGTACGGCCACGGAAAAACCTGGGAATCTAGGGACCATATTGAGATCGGCCGACGCTGTGGGCGTTGACGGCGTTGCCGTTTGTAGCGCGGGTACGGATGTGTTGAACCCGAGCGTCGTTCGCGCGAGTTTGGGAACGGTTTTCTCGGTGCCCGTGGTGCGAGCCGAGCCCGAATCCGTGAGGGCTTGGATCAAGCGCCACGGGATCTGGAGCATCGCCGCTACGCCGGACGCGGATCGGTTGTATACGGAAGCCGATATGGTGGGACCCTGCGCGATTCTGATGGGTAGTGAACATGCCGGTTTAGATGGTGAGTGGCTGAATTCCTCCGATGAACGGGTGCGGCTACCGTCGGTCGGTCAAGCCGACTCGATCAATGTCGCGATGGCGGCCACGGTGATGCTATTCGAGGCCCGCCGCCAGCGAGGATCACGAAGAACGAGTTGACGTCATTGACGAGAAGCTGTCTAGCATCCCGTCGAGGTGATCATGATCTCTGCGACCGAGGCGTTTGGGGCTTTTTAACCGACGCCCCATTGGATAGCGTTCCCGAGTAGTTGTTGGTAACTCTCGTGTTCCCAAACCCCTCGAAATACGGGCGGTGACGCCCCGTCTCTTTCCACACTTTCGTCGACCATGGGCTGGCTGTTGGTGGCTGGCGAGTGACAATGGCCGAGGGCAATGTAAGCAACTTCCCCTGACCCAAGCGCTCTCGTGTAGCCGAGCACGCGTGTTCGGCCGTCAGCCTGCAAGGAAGTGTCTTCATCGTAGCTAAAGCCGAAACCGTCCGGCGAAGGATCTTCCGGAAGTTCGGTCGTTAAAAGGACATTGTAATCGCCAAGAATTTCGACCAAGTAGAGTTCGTCGACGACTTCGAATGAGTCGCTTAACCCTGCGGTAATCGGATGCGATGTATCTTCAACGTTCACGTCAAAACGACGAATAGGTGGATGATTCAAGAAAAAGCAACCCAACGAGTCGTGGTGCGGCAGTTTAACCATCCGTCGTTGTCGGGTACCTTCGATGCGTGCAGCTCGACCACCGCTGGTGCCGTGCAAACCCAACCAACGACCGCCTTCGCTAATCCATTCGCGCAACGTCGCGTCTTGAACTTCGTCAGGGTAGGGTCCAGCAACATAGGTGAGCAGAAAGTCGGTTCCGGGGAGCCACTTATCTAGATCGGCGAAATCGCTCGCCACGGTGGTGCTGAGATCGGGAACGTCGGCGAGACGTTCGAGGAGAACACGGCGCGCAAAGTCCATGTCGTGACCCGCCGTGGAACCAGGCGGGTAGCCCCCCACCACAAGATGTGCTCTGTGCATCCCAATTCTCCCGGTATACGCTGTTTTCCTTATCATAACGCGGTCGTTGGGCGGAGGTTACAACTATGAAAGTGGGAACAGGGATTGGTGGATGGCCGAGTCGTGCGCCGGTGCAAGCGCGGGCGGCTGAAGAAACCGGTTTTGATTACGTGACCTGTGGGGAGCTATCGCACGACTCGATGTTGACGATGACGCTTGCAGCCACGTCGACGGATCGTATCGGTCTGCAGACGTCGGTAACGATCGCATTTCCGCGAAGCCCCATGGTCTTAGCGATGGAGTCATGGGACATTCAGGAACTGTCGGGCGGAAGGTTCACCCTGGGTCTTGGCAGTCAGGTGAAAGGCCACAATGAACGACGCTTTGGTGGGACCTGGTCTCCCCCGGCCCCGCGCATGAAAGAATTTATCCAAATGATGCACGCGGTTTGGGACTCTTGGCAGGACGGTAAGCGTCCCGAATTTCTTGGTCGTCATTACACCTACACATTGATGACGCCGAACTTTAATCCAGGACCGATCGATCTGCCTCGGCCAAAGGTGGGTCTCGCGATGGTGGGTGAGGGGATGGCTCGCGTTTCTGGCGAAGTAGCCGATGTGATCATGCCGCATGGTGGAATCATGTCTGATCGATACATGCGGGAAGTTTTGTTGCCCAACGTTCGAACCGGACTGCAGCGAGCGGGTCGCAATTGGTCGGATATCGAGATTAGTGAGAGCGGGTACCTGGTGATCGGTGATGACGATAGTGAGATTGAACAAAAGCTTTTAGGTATGCGTCGGGCCTTGTCATTCTATGGTTCGACGAGGACCTATCACGAGGTGTTGCGTACCCACGGTCTTGAGGAACTTGGCCAGAAATTGCATGCACTATCGTTACAGGGTAAGTGGGAAGAAATGCGGGATACAGTCACTCTCGATGATCTGAACGAACTGGCCCAGACCTGCACATACGATGGGCTACCGCAATTTCTTGGCGAGCATCGGGAATACGCCTCCCGGTCTGGGTTTGCTATGCCACGCGGAACGCCGGCCGAAGAAGAGCGTTTCCAGGATCTATTGGCAAAGGTGCAAGCGGTGGAAACCTCCGGGGTGCCGAAAGGTCTCGAGTTGTAACGCCTGATCATCGTGTCTAGGCGAACAAGCTTTGCTCAGATGGAGAATCTTCGCTGGCGATAGCATGACGTCCGCATACGCGGGCCTTGTATCTTCGAAGAAGATTGTTGTGCGATGAACGATCGGTTAGCGGATTCTTCGCTGGCGTCGCTTCGACAACGTCGACGCGACTGAGTGATCCCAAATGCTGTTCTCGTTGACTGCGTAAACATACCGATACGCGGTGGGTTTGCGGCCGTAAATTCGATTGTCGATATCGAGTAGGCGCGTGTTCCCTTGTTCGTCGTGAACGGCCACGACCGCGTGATACTCGCGAGTTTTACGGTCATAAACCACCACGATGCGTAGAGTGTCGGCCGAGTACCCGAGTAATCTTAGAACCGTGTATTTCGCGGTCGCGTAATCTTCGCAATCGCCACCCCTCTGCAGGAATTCCAGCAACGTCGACCATTGTGAGAATACGGCTTCGTCGCCCCAGGACGCCGCGTCCTGGTTACGGCGATCCCGCCGATAATGTCGGTGCCGATTAATGTACCTGTTCACGATTTCGAGTTGTTGTTTCTGAGACAGATTGCGGGAACGGTCGACCACAACGTGTAGCGATCGAAGCCAGCGCTCGCAGCGTCGTTTGTCCTGAAGACATCCTTGAATTTTATTTGCTTCCTGCGACGCACGCTCCATCGTGTTGTGCCACGCTGGCCAGTTTTCTGCTGGGGCAAGGTAGTCGGCCTCGTCGGAAAAGTCGTAGGCGAGGAGAGTCGGGGCCGCGAACAAACAAAGATGGCGCAAAAGGCACATGCGCGCCATATTCAACTATCCAGACCACGTCGACAATCCGCTCGTTGTGGTTCACGTTCATCGGTCTTAGGATTTGGTCGGCGACTGTTATGACCATCCGATTTTTCTTTGTGTTTCTCAGTTTTGCGCTCGGAGCATGCGCGGCAAATTCGGTGGTGGACTACGTCGACGCTGAGCGCGGCGACTTGTTGTCAGGACGGATGCTCTTTGGTGAAGTAGTGCGAGCTTCTGATGTTCCTGACGTGGACGTTTTGCATGTCAACGATGCGATGCGTGCTTTTATCGCGGACGGCGTGAGTGGAGCGAGCACGAACGTCTCGCGTCTCGGGCGTTTGCTTTCGTCCCTAGTCGATGTGGGTTTCTCGGAAGCAGGTTATGAGCCGAGTCTCAGCCAAACCGCGGAAGAAACGTTTGCATCGCAACGGGGCAACTGCCTTTCGTACACGAACTTATTTATCGCCATGGCCCGTGAAGCTGGGCTCATCGTTCACTTTCAGATCGCGCGCGTACCCCCGACCTACGACGCAGTACGTGGCGTGTTGATTCGGAACAACCACGTCAACATTCTGGTTGAGGGAGGGCAGTTTTATTATGGCGGTACGCGCGATGTAACCATCGACTTTAATCTTGAAGATCCGACCGGTTATCCAACCAGGCGTGTCAGCGACGGGTATGGGATCGGACTCTATTACAACAATATCTCGGTTGAACAATGGAAGCGTGGCGACGTGCGCGCCGCCTTTACCTACCTTCTCAAAGCGTTCCGGGCATCGGGTGGTGACCAAAATCCGGATTTGTGGGTGAATCTGGGCGTGTATTACTTGCAGGGTGGCCATCACCGTCAGGCTATCGAAGCATTTGATGTGGCGCGGTCGTTGGACCCTCGTAACCATTCTGCGGTAGGCGGTCTTGCCCGGGCTTATGAAGGCCTGGGCGATTTACGTCAGGCGGCAGAATACGATTCGCAGCTCAGTCGGTATCGCAAACGTAATCCCTATTATCATTTTGCTCGTGCACAGCTTGCGTTCGGCGAACAGCGTTATACCGAATCACTGGACATACTGAAAAGGGCCATCCGGTTACGCGATGACGACCACCGGTTCTACAATTTGCAAGGCATGACGTTTCGCGAGCTTGGGAATTTGCGCGCCGCCCGAAGCAGTTGGACAAAAGCGCTTGAAGAATCAACGCTACATTGGCAAAAAAAACGCTACACGGAGGTGTTGGCAGCAGTTAGCGACTGATCCATTTGTCTTGCCAACCGATGTCCCTTTGCGATTCGGCGAAATCCCAACGTTCACCGAAGCGGTTTATGTAGACAACGTCTTTCACCGGTTTGCGGCGCACTGGCCCGTATTGATCACTGGGATAGCCGATCGGGAGAACACAAAAGACATCGTTGGTTTCCGGGATTCCCAAGAGCTCCCGAAGTTCTTGCTCATGGGATAGAGGGAAGTTGAAAACCGATCCTGAAAGTCCCAAACCTCTGGCCGCCAGCAACAAGTTTTGTATTGCCGGGAATATGCTGCCC
>JAKUTI010000107.1 GCA_022448765.1 Pseudomonadales bacterium | reverse complement strand
GTCGATTCGGTCGACGCATCGCGAATTGTTATTCGTGCGGTGGACGCAGAAACCGAGGCCGGTGAGGCCGGTGTGGACATTTACAATCTAACTAAATTCACGCGATCTAATCAAAGTACATGTATAAATCAGCGCCCGCTTATCAAAAAGGGGGACGCCATCTCGAAAGGCGACATACTAGCTGACGGTCCGTCTGTAGATATGGGAGAGCTGGCTTTAGGCCAAAACATGCGTATAGCGTTTATGCCATGGAATGGATACAACTATGAGGACTCAATTCTTGTGTCTGAACGCGTTGTCCAAGAAGATCGCTTTACGAGTGTTCATATCCAAGAGCTCACATGTATTGCGAGAGACACGAAGTTGGGCCCGGAAGAAATAACCGCAGATATTCCCAATGTAGGAGAATCGGCATTATCGAAACTTGATGAATCGGGCATCGTGTACGTTGGGGCCGAAGTCGTCGCGGGCGATATTCTGGTAGGCAAGGTGACGCCGAAAGGTGAGACACAGCTCACTCCTGAAGAAAAGCTTCTTAGAGCAATATTTGGAGAGAAGGCATCAGACGTAAAAGACACATCGTCGCGTGTTCCTACTGGAGTAAAAGGGACAGTGATCGATGTAAGGATCTTTACGCGAGATGGAGTTGAAAAAGATGCTCGCGCGGTATCGATCGAGGAGGGTGAACTTAGCGAAATTCGAAAGGATCTAGACGACGAGTACAGAATAGTCGAGGCGGCGACATATGGGCGTCTGAAGACCGCTCTCACGGGGCAAGCTGTAGCCCGAGCTCCTGGGTTGTCGAAAGGAGCCAAAATAGATTCAGAGTTTCTGGCTACGTTGACTCCAGAAAATTGGTTTGAAATCCGCATGGCTGACGAAAGTCTCAATGCTCAACTTGATTCGGCTGCGACGCAGCTAAAAGTGAGGCGCGAAGCCCTGGATGCTGTGTACGAGGACAAGAAGTCCAAGCTGGAAGGCGGGGATGATCTGGCCCCAGGCGTTCTAAAATACGTCAAAGTTTACTTGGCGATAAAGAGAAGAATACAGCCCGGTGACAAGATGGCGGGGCGGCACGGTAACAAAGGCGTTATTTCTGTAATTATGCCTGTGGAAGATATGCCGTTCGACGCCAGTGGCGAACCGGTCGATATTGTTCTCAATCCTCTCGGTGTTCCGAGCCGCATGAATGTCGGTCAGGTGTTGGAAGCGCACCTCGGATGGGCAGCCAAAGGTATTGGCGACAAGATCGGGGCCATGCTTGAAATCAAATCGAAAGCAGCTGAATTTCGCAAACTTCTGTCAACCGTCTACAACGATTTAGATGGCAGAAATGTTGAACTTGAGAAAATGACGGATAAAGATTTGATGGAACTTGTTGGCAATTTAACGGAGGGCATGCCGATTGCGACCCCGGTTTTCGATGGGGCAAAAGAAGAGGGCATAAAGAAAATGCTTGATTTGGCAGGATTACCGGTTAGCGGTCAAACGACTTTGTACGATGGTCGGTCGGGAGATCCTTTCGAGCGTCCGGTAACAGTTGGTTATATGTACATGTTGAAGTTGAATCATTTGATAGACGATAAAATGCATGCACGCTCAACGGGGTCGTACAGTCTAGTTACGCAACAGCCTCTCGGCGGAAAGGCTCAATTCGGTGGACAAAGGTTCGGCGAGATGGAGGTATGGGCGCTCGAGGCTTACGGCGCGGCATATACGCTGCAAGAAATGCTCACAGTTAAATCGGACGATGTTGCTGGTCGAACCAAAATGTACAAGAACATTGTAGATAACGATTTTCAAATGGAGCCAGGAATGCCTGAAAGTTTTAATGTTCTTGTAAAAGAGATCAGGTCTTTATCTATCGATATTGAACTGGAAAGCGAATAAGCGAGGAGGATTCAAAACGATGAAAGATCTACTCAATCTCTTAAAGCAAAATGCTCCAGCCGAAGAGTTCGACTCGCTTCGAATCGGACTGGCTGCTCCAGACATGATCCGATCTTGGTCGTTCGGCGAGGTCAAAAAACCCGAAACAATCAACTATCGGACATTCAAACCGGAACGTGACGGACTGTTTTGTGCACGCACTTTTGGTCCCGTGAAGGATTACGAATGCCTGTGTGGAAAGTACAAGCGTCTCAAGCACCGGGGCGTGATCTGTGAGAAGTGCGGTGTTGAAGTAACTCTGACCAAGGTTCGAAGGGAGCGAATGGGGCACGTGGAACTTGCTAGTCCCGTCGCACACATATGGTTCCTCAAATCACTCCCGTCTCGGATAGGGTTGTTGTTGGACATGACACTGAGGGACATCGAACGAGTTCTCTATTTTGAATCGTTCGTGGTGATCGACCCTGGGTTGACCGATCTAGAGATGGGTCAGCTTCTCAATGATGAAGAGTATTACGCCGCGATGGAAGAGTACGGTGACGAATTTGTCGCGAAGATGGGGGCCGAGGCTGTTCAACAGTTACTTATCGATCTCGATCTACATGGTGAAATGGAGCGTTTGCGCGAAGAAATACCCGCTACAAACTCTGAAACCAAGATCAAAAAGCTATCCAAGCGGTTGAAACTCGTTGAGGCATTTGTGAGCTCTGGTAACAAGCCCGAGTGGATGATTTTGACGGTGCTACCGATCCTACCGCCGGATTTGCGCCCGCTTGTGCCGTTAGATGGCGGTAGGTTTGCTACTTCCGATCTAAACGATCTCTACCGCAGGGTGATTAATCGAAATAATCGACTCAAACGACTGCTAGACCTGAACGCTCCGGACATCATTGTCCGCAACGAGAAGCGAATGCTGCAGGAATCGGTTGATGCTTTGTTGGATAACGGTCGGCGGGGTAGAGCGATTACCGGTTCCAACCGACGGCCCCTTAAGTCTCTAGCCGACATGATTAAGGGAAAGCAAGGGAGATTCAGACAGAATCTACTCGGAAAGAGGGTGGATTATTCAGGACGTTCTGTAATTGTTGTAGGACCAACTCTGAAATTGCATCAATGCGGCTTGCCCAAAAAGATGGCTTTGGAGTTATTTAAGCCATTTATTTTTGGCAAGTTGGAAGCTCTCGATCTTGCAACGACCATAAAAGCTGCGAAAAAAATGGTCGAACGAGAGACGCCTGAAGTATGGGACATCCTTGCAGACGTTATCCGTGAACACCCGGTGTTGCTCAACCGAGCGCCAACGCTCCACCGGCTCGGTATTCAAGCGTTCGAACCGGTACTTGTCGAGGGAAAAGCTATTCAGCTGCATCCATTGGTGTGTGTCGCATATAACGCTGACTTTGACGGCGATCAAATGGCCGTGCACGTGCCATTGACTTACGAAGCGCAATTGGAATCTCGGGCACTAATGATGTCCACCAACAATATTCTTTCTCCAGCGAGCGGCGAGCCCATCATTGTCCCTAACCAAGATGTGGTTCTGGGCTTGTATTTCATGACACGTGAAAAGGTCAATGTGGCTGGGGAGGGCATGGCGTTTTCTGATGTTGATGAGGTACATCGAGCGTTTCACGCTGGTTCTGTGGATTTACACGCAAAAATTAGATTGCGAATATCGGAGGAAGAGGGGGCTGGCGTTGACACAAAGATCGTTGTTGATACAACCGTCGGCCGAGCTCTTCTATACGAAATCGTGCCGAAACAAATGCCCTTCGGGCTAATTAATAGAACGATGACCAAGAAAGCAATCTCTGGTCTGATCGATACCTGTTACCGCAATGTGGGCTTGAAGGAAACGGTAATTTTTGCTGATCAGCTGATGTATACAGGGTTCAAGTATTCAACCGCCTCGGGATCTTCCATCGGCTTAGAAGACTTTGTGATCCCAGAATCTAAGGCCGAAATCATCGAAGACGCTCAAACCGAGATTAAAGATATTGAGTCTCAATATGCCTCCGGCTTGGTGACTGCCGGGGAAAAATACAACAAGGCAGTTGACATTTGGTCAAGGGCAAGTGAGTTGGTAGCTAGGTCCATGATGGATGGGCTCTCAACCGAGGAGGTAATTGACCGTCAAGGCGAGAAAGTCGGTCAGGACTCGTTTAATTCGGTCTATATCTATTCGGATTCAGGAGCAAGGGGTTCTCCAACCCAGATCCGTCAATTGGCGGGTATGCGAGGACTGATGACGCGACCTGACGGCAGCATCATCGAAACCCCTATAGTTGCGAATTTTCGCGAAGGTCTTTCAGTGAACGAGTACTTTATTTCGACGCATGGTGCTCGCAAAGGATTGGCGGATACTGCGCTAAAGACGGCGAACTCTGGATACCTGACGCGCCGACTCGTCGACGTCTCTCAAGATCTGGTAGTCACTCAGGACGATTGCGGTACTCAGGAAGGGTTACACATTTCGGCGTTAATCGAGGGCGGCGACGTTGTCGAAACGCTTTCGGCGCGTGTGTTGGGAAGAATCGTGTCACGCGATATTCACAGCGGCAGTGGCAACAAAGTTATCGTTCCAGAGGGCACGATGCTTGACGAAGCTTGGGTCGAGCGTTTGGAAGAGCTGGGGGTGGACGAACTATTTGTTCGATCACCGATAACGTGTGAAACGCGTTATGGAGTATGTTCTGCCTGTTATGGCAGGGATTTGGCGCGGGGCCATCTTGTTAATATAGGGGAAGCGGTTGGTGTTATTGCGGCTCAGTCCATTGGAGAACCCGGGACCCAATTAACGATGCGAACGTTCCACATTGGAGGAGCCGCATCTCGCGCAACTGCGGTGGACAATGTCCAGGTTAAACATGGTGGTACGGTACGACTCCATAACCTCAAGACGGTTAGCCGCGAGTCGGGGGAATTAGTTGCGGTTTCGCGGTCCGGTGAAATTGCGATTGCAGACGATAATGGTAGTGAGCGGGAGCGATACAAACTACCGTACGGTGCAGTTATTTCGGTTCGAGACGGCGATAATGTTGATTCCGGACAAATGATTGCTCAGTGGGATCCCCATACCCATCCAATTGTCACGGAGGTCTCGGGAAAGGTCGTTTTTGAAGAAATGGACGATGGGGTGTCGGTAAGTCGCCAAACAGACGAGCTAACTGGTCTCACCAATATCACAGTGTTGGATCCAATAGACAGACCGATTTCCGGTAAGGATTTGCGCCCCGCGATCAGTCTCGTTGATGGGAAAGGCAAGGTCGTGAATCTGGCGGGGACGGATGTTCCAGCACACTATTTTCTGCCTAGTAATTCGGTTCTGAATTTAGAGGCAGATGAAAAAATAGGTGTGGGCGAGGTGATTGCGCGCATTCCGCAGGAGGGATCGAAGACGCGTGATATAACGGGTGGACTTCCTCGCGTGGCAGATCTGTTCGAAGCACGCAAGCCCAAAGACGCTGCAATTCTTGCGGAAACTAGCGGAACCGTGAGTTTTGGTAAGGAAACTAAGGGGAAACGGCGGCTCGTTATTTCGACTGCAGATGGTGATAAGGTCGAAACTCTTATACCGAAGTGGCGACAAATAGCAGTTTTCGAAGGAGAGCAAGTTGAGAGGGGCGATGTCGTATCGGACGGTCCGCCGAGTCCGCATGACATTCTAAGACTCCAGGGCTTAGCCGCATTGGCGGAGTATATTGTTAATGAGATTCAGGAGGTCTATCGACTTCAGGGCGTGACGATAAATGACAAACATATCGAAGTAATAGTCCGCCAGATGCTACGTAAAGCCCAAGTTTTGGAGGCCGGTGATTCAGATATGATACGTGGCGAACAAGTCGAATATGTGAGGATAGTAGAGGAAAACGAACGCCTCGCGAGTGAAGGGAAAGACCTTGTTCAGTACGAAAGATTATTACTAGGTATCACAAAGGGATCACTTGCAACGGAGTCATTTATATCTGCGGCATCCTTTCAAGAAACGACGCGCGTTTTGACTGAGGCCGCAGTGACTGGCAAACGCGATTATCTTCGAGGTTTGAAGGAAAATGTTGTTGTTGGTCGATTAATCCCTGCGGGTACGGGGCTCTCGTACCACAGCGAGAGGAAGGAGAGACGGGAGGAAGAGATTGCCGCGGAAGTGGCTCGGGAACAAGGTGCTACGGCTGACGAAATTGAACAAGCCTTATCTGAAGCGCTTTCGGGTGCCGAAGGGTCGTGAAGTCATAGATTTGGAATTTCTTGACCCAATGTACAAGGATGCGTTGTTTCAGTTGAACCCAAAATGCTGTGCAACTAGAATGGCGCGCCTTTTTAAGTGATAGGCCCGTGGGGGCCTGCAATTCCTCCGGAGAAACCAATTGGCCAGAGTTAGTCAGCTTGTTAGAAAGCCGCGGAAACGTCGGAAGACTAAAACTAGTGTGCCAGCGTTGCAGGGTTGTCCTCAGCGGCGAGGGGTATGCGTCAGGGTGTATACGACGACACCTAAGAAACCTAATTCTGCCTTGCGTAAAGTTTGTCGAGTCCGACTGACGAATGGGTTCGAGGTTAATTCATACATCGGGGGTGAGGGTCACAATCTTCAAGAACACTCCGTCGTACTAATTCGTGGAGGACGGGTTAAAGACCTCCCTGGGGTCCGATACCATACTGTTCGTGGGACGCTGGACACTTCCGGCGTCAGCGAGAGGAGACAAGGGCGCTCCAAGTACGGGGTAAAGAAGACGCGATAACTAACTCCAGAGTAAGGCCGCCCATAGATTGTGGCGGGCCCACCTGAAGAAAAGGAGAAATTTGATGCCAAGACGTCGTATCGTAGCCAAACGGGAAATCCTTCCGGATCCGAAGTACCACAATCAAACTTTAGCGAAGTTTATTAATCACGTGATGGTTAGTGGTAAGAAGGCGGTTGCTGAAAAAATCGTGTATGGAGCTCTTGATCACATCCAGACGAGGGAACACAACGACCCTGTCGAAATATTTGAAAAAGCTTTGGAGTCGGTCGCGCCTTTTGTGGAAGTCAAGTCGCGACGCGTCGGAGGTGCTACGTATCAAGTTCCGATCGAAGTGCGGCCTTCTCGACGCGAGGCGTTGGCTATGCGTTGGGTTGTCGATAGTGCTCGAAGTCGCAGCGAGAAATCGATGTCAGCGCGTCTGGCTGGCGAGTTGATTGACGCTTCAGAAGGCCGTGGCTTGTCAGTACGAAAGCGAGAGGACACGCACCGTATGGCCGATGCAAACAAAGCGTTTTCTCATTATCGATTTTGAATCGAAAGCATTTAGCAAAACCGTTAATCGGAGCAAATTATGGGACGTAGTACGTCGATAGGACGCTACAGAAATATAGGTATTGTCGCTCATGTCGACGCGGGCAAGACGACAACAACTGAACGGGTACTTTTCTACACAGGGCTTTCTCACAAGATTGGCGAGGTCCATGACGGGGCAGCCGTGATGGACTGGATGGAACAAGAGCAAGAGCGCGGTATCACCATTACATCGGCAGCCACTACTTGTTTTTGGAGTGGCATGAACCAGCAGTATGACGAACATCGAATAAATATTATCGATACGCCGGGCCACGTCGATTTTACCATCGAGGTAGAGCGGAGTTTGCGCGTTCTTGACGGCGCGGTCGTGGTTTTTTGTGGCACGTCGGGAGTCGAGCCGCAGTCGGAGACCGTGTGGCGGCAAGCCAACCGGTACGAGGTCCCGCGTATGGTATTCGTAAATAAAATGGATCGAGCTGGTGCGGACTTTCTTCGGGTTGTCGAACAAATTAGGGAACGTCTTGGAGCAAATCCAGTTCCGATACACCTAGCTATCGGAGCGGAAGATAAGTTCGAGGGCCTAGTCGACCTTATCAGCATGAAGGCGATTTACTGGAATGAATCGGACCAAGGTCTTACGTATGACGCACGGGATATCCCAGAAGGGTTGGTTTCCGATGCAAATACATGGCGCGAAAAGCTAATAGAAACGGCTGCGGAGTCTTGCGAAGAACTAATGGATAAATACCTTGAAGAAGGCGAGCTTACTGAAGACGAGATAAAAAAAGGGCTGCGGATTCGGACCCTAGCCAACGAAATAGTACCTGCATTGTGCGGATCCGCGTTCAAGAATAAGGGTGTGCAAGCTATGCTTGACGCAGTTATCGATTTCTTGCCTGCACCCACCGAAGTAAAGGCTATTGAAGGTCTTGTTGACGAAGAGGGAACGACGGGGATCAGAGAGTCGACAGACGAAACGCCCTTTTCCGCATTGGCATTCAAGATTGCAACCGATCCGTATGTTGGAACCCTGACGTTTTTTCGAGTTTATTCTGGAGTCTTAAGTTCTGGCGATCAGGTATACAACCCGGTCAAACGCAAGCGTGAACGGATCGGCCGAATGGTGCAAATGCACTCGAACTCCAGAAATGAAATCAAAGAAGTGCGGGCCGGCGATATCGCCGCTGCGATTGGTCTTAAAGATGTCACCACCGGTGACACGCTGTGTGATTCCGTGGATCAAATTACGTTGGAACGCATGGAATTCCCCGAGCCTGTTATCGATGTTGCGGTTGAGCCCAAGTCCGTTGCCGATCAAGAAAAGATGGGCACGGC
>JAKUTI010000106.1 GCA_022448765.1 Pseudomonadales bacterium | reverse complement strand
GGAGAGCGAAGACGAATCCTTACCACCAGTTCGAACGTTAACCCTTAACATGACTCCCGACGATATTAGGAAGGAGGTGGAAGCAGCGCTTAACTCCATTCCTGGTGTGAAAGGCGTAAGTAACCACACAGGCAGTCGTTTCACACGGGACGTTGCTTCGATGAACGCGCTCATGTCGGTGATCAGCGCACGAGGTTTGTTTTTTCTAGACAGCCGAACGACCGCACGTACCGTGGCAATGGGCGTTGCGTCGGAGTGGGGTGTTACCGCCCTGCGTCGAGACGTTTTTCTCGATCACGATCGTGAAATGGAAGCTATCAACGCCGCTTTCGAGAAAGCGTTAGCGATCGCAAACCGCCGCGGCCACGCCATTCTGATCGCCCACCCGCATGACATCACGCTTGGATTTCTTGAAAAGCGATTGGCGGGCCTGGAAGAAACGACCCTGGTTTCATTAAGCATCCTTACAGCCGATCAATCCGAAAAACTTACCACCCAAGCCGGCGGCTACAACCGACCTACCCAGCTATTGGTCTACTCTCAATCCCCGGCCGTTTATGGGACGCAGGTTCAAAGTGACCCCTTGGTCGACGGAGTGCCTTTGACTCGTGGGTCGATCGTTAACGCCATTCTCAACGCACGCCCGAACGCCTTAAATATAGTCTCGGCTTGGTGATGAGCATTTTCGCCTCTGATGCTATCCACATGGACGGTCGCTTGCGCGTGATTTACAAACCCCTGAAAGAATTCGTGCAGAAGGTCCACATCGAAATCGCCAACCTTGGGGCGAACAAATTTGACGTTAAAGGTCAGCCCCGGCCGCCCCGAGAGATCAATCACAACGCGAGATAGCGCTTCGTCCAGGGGCACGTACGCGTGGCCATAACGGTTAATCCCTTGTTTGTCGCCAACCGCTTGGGCTAGCGCTTGGCCCAACGTGATACCCACATCTTCCACCGTGTGATGCGCGTCGACTTCGATATCTCCCAATGCCGCGATTTCCAGGTCGATCAGGCCGTGACGTGCTATTTGATCGAGCATGTGCTCGAAGAAAGGTAACCCCGCCGAGAGTTTTGATCGTCCCGAACCATCGATGTCCAGAACGACGCTTATCTTGGTCTCCAGCGTGTCGCGGGAGACTGAGCCATTACGCGCCACAATAATTTCGCCTACATCTTTCTCAGGTCGCAATTATCCGGGGTTCCAACGCTACAGTCGATCCGACAAACTTCCGTACGGCAGAAACCTATTGTCAGTATTCGCCTTTACCCATGCGGTTAGGTCGCCCGGGTAGTCCCCCCGTTGTTTCAGTAGCCGAGCGAGGGCGATAACGGGAGAACGAGCACCCAATTCGAGACCCTCTAAAACCATCTCTGCCCGCGTTAACGCCCGAATCCAACTGGCGATCGTCTCAGAAGATTGTTCTTGGGAAAATTCCGTCCACGATTCGGCGGAAGCCCGAACCGCCTGACGAATCGTTCCCTGTTGCACTGCAGAAAGACCGAGCTGCGGTCGATCTAATGCCTCGATCGCTACACCAAGTATGTTTCGGTGCACGTCGGAAAGCTCCGGCGCGTCTGGCTGCCAACTACCAACTTCACTCATGTAGACACCATTACCTACCGGCCGTTAAAAAGATAGACGCCGATGGCTTAATCTTGGTCCGCAAGGCGCGCTTCTTGGTTCCTTCATTTTGGCGCATCATGCCAATCTCAGTTCCGACACGCGAGTTTCCAAGAAAGTAAACAACATTGACCGAATTCGCGAAAAAACTACTCCACTGGGCACAACACAACGGCCGCAAAGATCTACCGTGGCAGCAAAACCCAACCGCTTACCGCGTTTGGGTATCAGAAGTGATGCTTCAACAAACTCAAGCATCCACCGTCGTACCGTATTTCAATCGTTTCTTAAATCGCTTCCCAACACTACGCCAACTCGCTAAAGCGAGCGAAGACGAAGTTCTCGAATACTGGAGTGGGCTTGGCTACTACCGGCGTGCTCGGCACCTGCGTATGGCCGCCCTCGAGATCGTTGAAACACACAACGGTGAGGTCCCAGCTAGTGTGGACGCACTCGCTAGACTGCCCGGAATCGGACGATCGACCGCTGGGGCTATCGTTGCGCTCGCTTTCAAAAGGACCGCGACGATATTGGACGGTAACGTCCGTCGTGTCTTATCCCGGTTTTACGCAGTCAAAGGGGAAAGGGGGGCCGCCAAAACCGAAAAACAACTTTGGTCTCATGCCGAAGACAACACGCCGGCTAAACAAGTCGACCTTTATACTCAAGCTGTTATGGATCTAGGAGCGACTATCTGCGTCCGCTCCAATCCCAAGTGCTCTCTTTGTCCCTTAGCAAGCAAATGCAAGGCGCATCGGCAGGGTAACGAGGCCGACTACCCTATTCCTGCCCCGCGCCGAGCACTACGTGTTCAGCGCGCTCGATTTTTCATGCTCATCGATGATCGAGGAGCTTGCCTGTTGCAAAAAAGGCCCCCGAACGGCGTTTGGGCGTCTTTGTGGTCACCACCCCAGCATCCTCATACAACACCGGTGTCGGTTTTCATTGAGGCCATCGGTCTTTCAACCGCATCAATAGCGAAAACATTCACTGGGAAGAAATTCCGGCACGCGTTCAGTCACTACCAACTGGAAATCGAGCCCATCTACGTCTTCTTGCAAGGGTCTTGCCGAGGCGCGGCACAAGACCAGAATTACCGATGGCATCACCCAGGCGAACGAGCCGAGTTTGGGCTCTCGGCAGTTGCCGTTAAACTGCTGACTGAAATAGATAGTGACGGAGCATCATGACCCGTTTGGTTAACTGCCGCAAACTCGGAAAACAATTGCCTGGCCTTCCATCGCCACCCTTGCCCGGTCCAATGGGAGAAGACATCTACGAGCACGTGTCGGCGGAAGCCTGGCGTCAATGGCAAGCGCTACAAACCATGTTGATCAATGAACACCACCTCTCAATGATTGAGCCTGAATCACGCGCCTTTCTCGCGCAACAAATGGAAAAGTTTCTTGCCAACCAAGACCACGAGAAACCCGAAGGATACGTGACGCCCACGAATCCCACGGACTAAATATAGACCCGTCAATTAGACAACGGAGCCAACATGCCGATATTTCATCGCAACCAAGTCGACATCCACTACGAGATCGAAGGTGACGGCTTTCCGATCCTGCTTTTCGCCCCCGGGGGCATGCTTTCCGCGGCTTCGTTTTGGGAAAACGCTGAGTGGGATCCGATAAAAACCCTAAGTCCACACTTTACCGTGATTGCCATGGACCAGCGGAATGCTGGTGACTCCAGGGCCCCGGTATCAGGGCGCGATGGATGGCACAGTTACGCCGAAGATCATCTGGCGCTCCTTGACCATCTCAACATCGACCAAACCCACCTATTGGGCGGCTGCATTGGCGGGCCATATTGTTTGGGTGTGATAAAAGCCCATCGAGAACGCGTTGCATCGGCTGTGCTACAGCAGCCCATCGGCTCCGATAACAACCGCGCGCTCTTTTACTCCATGTTCGATAACTGGGCTGACGCGATTAAGGACGAGCACCCGGAGGCTAAAGCTGAGGATTGGCTTGCTTTCAGAAGCAACATGTATGACGGCGAATTTTTGTACAACGTTGATAGAGATTTCGTCGCCGCCTGCACCGTTCCTATGCTCGTGCTCATGGGCTCAGACCCCTACCATCCAGAAACTATTTCCCGCGAACTTGCGGATCTGGCCCCCAACGTTACTTTGATTGAAGAATGGAAGAACCCGGAGAAAGACGGCACCGTTGAAGCAGTCATCAGCTTTTTGAAAGCCGCGACGCCAGCTTAGGTTTTAGCTTCCTCAAACGCACTAAACAGCAGTTCTAGAGCGGACGTCGAATCGATGTGGTAGCCCACTCCCACGTTGGCTTCGGGAACGCCGGGAGTTGTACGCTCATCGACGACCGTCATCCCACGTGTATAGATTCCCCTAGTCTCAACGGTCACGTGACGAGGTTCAAACTGAAATAGGGTGGGATGCGTCACCGCCAGCACAGCACAGGGGTCGTGCAAGGCGCATCGACGACCGCGACCTAGCGCCTCCATTCGATCGTGGATGTCGTCCAAAATAGCCGCGCCGACCAGGGCTTTGACAAGTTCGCCCTCCTTCAGGCGTGCGGCGACCGTATCGTCAGACAGCCATTGACGAGTCAGGTTTAGCCCACACATTCGTATCGGAGCACCCGACCCCATAACGATCTTAGCGGCTTCAGGGTCGGCCCAGATATTGAATTCGGCAACTGCGGTGACGTTCCCGATGTCGGTGCTACCGCCCATCAACGAAATACCCTCGATTCTCTCCACTAGCTCTGAGTCCCTTTCGATTGCTCGAGCGATATTGGTCAGCGGACCTAAAGGAACCAACCAGACATTCGATTGTTTTCGCGTCGCCTCAATTAAGTAGTCCACTGCATGGAGCTCAGAAATCACGCGATCGTGTTGCGGGAGGGCGACCCGACCAAGGCCGCCTCTGCCATGCACACCCCCCGCGTGGCGCGGCTCTCCCACCAAAGGACCGGCTTCGCCAGCGTAGACGTCGGCAGAACTCCCCAAAAGCGCCGCGATACCGATAGCATTGCGTGTCGTATCGTCAAGTGGAGCGTTTCCCGAGACGGAGGTGATCCCCAGCACATCAGCGTATGCATCCGCCAGCACCAGTGCGAGCGCGTCATCGTGACCCGGGTCACAGTCAACAATTAGCGCCGGACGGTCTGGCATGAGTCGTGTCTCCCTTTCTGTCCGTGCGATAATAGACCCTTACTGTCTTGTCGGCGCATTAGGAGTCGGTACCGGTTAAGACACGGGACCAAGGAAAAACACATGCCAGACAACGTGGTTCGAGCGACGAGTAGCGTAGGTTGGCTTCTGTTGATCGTCGGAATCGTCATCGGAGTCGGTATCGCTATATTCCAATGGGCGATCGCGCCTGACGTGTCTCTATCCATAAAACTCCTTGTCGGCGCGATTTATCTCGGCATGGCGTTCTTATTGGTATCCGTGCTTCGACAACGATTGATCGATCGAAAGACAGATAAGTACAAAGATGTGGAGATATAGATGTTAATCGTGACCACCGAAACAATTGGAGGTAAGCGGATCGTCAAATCCCTGGGTTTAGTACGTGGTAACACCGTGCGTGCCCGCAACGTTGGCAAAGATATTACCGCCGGCTTTCGCGCACTTGTGGGTGGCGAAATCGCGGAATACGTAAAACTAATGGCAGAGGCCCGCGAGCAGAGTGTCGATCGAATGATCGACGCCGCCGAAGAACTCGGTGCTAACGCCATCGTTGGTACCCGTTTCACGACCTCGATGGTGATGTCTGGAGCCGCCGAATTGCTCACGACCGGCACCGCCGTCATCGTCGAAGACGAGTAAGTATATTTCCCAGCGAGGCAATGGCACGTTCGAGCGCCCCAGGCGTGTGCCTCGCGTGTAGGTGGACACGCATGCTAACGTCAATTTTCTTTCGGCCGACGAATTGAGCTATACGGGCTCGCAAGACGCCCATACCCATCAGGGATTCTGTCGACGACAACCCGTTTCGTCACATCACACTTTCCCGGACTCCCCCACATCGCACCGCGCTTGGAGTTTTCAGCACCATTGATTCAACGCCATTGGACGACACGGTGAGTGACGAAGATCGGCGGCGGTGGAACGAACGCTACCGAGACGGCGCGTACCAATTCCGTGAGCACCCCAGTGCCGTACTACTTGACTGGAAAGACTCGCTGATGGGCAGTACAGCACTCGACCTCGCTTGCGGTCGGGGTCGTAACACTATCCACCTCGCAACCTTGGGATTTGATGTTGACGCGATCGACGTGTCCGACATCGCCATTCAACAAGCGTCTAAGCGCGCAACCCGCATGGGTCTGCGAGTTCATTGGATTGCCCACGATCTCGAGCAGGGTATACCGCTACGCGGGCCATACGATCTCATTCTGATGATTCGATACGTTGACAACGCGCTACTGTCAAAGGCTGTCAAACTGCTCGCGCCTCAGGGCAAAATTCTTGTGGAAGAACATGTTGTGTCTGACGAGGAAGTCATCGGTCCAACCAACCCCCGTTTTCGAGTTCTCCCGGGATCTGTTCAGCAAACCTTGTGCGGCCTCGAAATCGAGCGTGAATTCGAGGGCATGATTCAAGAGCCAGATGGCACCCAGGCAGCGTTAGTGCGTGTTTTAGCTAAACGAGTCTAGTGCGACAAGCTATGCGATCCCGCCGGCGGCGCCCTCGAAGAGGGCGCTTCCGGTTGTCGTGAGTTTAGGTGTTGTATCCTAGGATCGATTTAACTTCGAGAAACTCCTCAAAGCCGTAGCGACCCCATTCCCGGCCATTGCCCGATTGTTTATAACCCCCGAAAGGTGACTTGTTGTCCACCGGCGCTCCATTCAAGTGGATGTTTCCGGTCCGAATCCGGCGCGCGACCTGACGGGCCCTTTCTGGATCCCCAGCCGAAATATAGCCCGACAGTCCGTAGCCCGTATCGTTCGCTATACGCACCGCATCATCGTCGTCCGCATACCCGATCAGCGATAACACAGGACCAAAAATTTCTTCCTGGGCAATCGACATGTCGTTGGTAACGTGAGAAAAAACCGTCGGCTTGACGAAATAACCTGCGTTCAGCCCATCGGGACGACCGGTCCCGCCACACTCAAGCGTTGCCCCCTCATCAATCCCTTTCTGGATAAGGTCCTGGATTTTTTCGTACTGGACATCCGAAACCACTGGGCCAATAGTCGTATCTGCAGCGTTCGGATCACCTACTTTGACCTGCTCAGCGGCCCCTCTCGCAATCGCCGCCGCTTCATCCATACGTGAATCAGGGACGAGCATCCGCGTCGGCGCGTTACAAGACTGTCCCGAGTTTGTGCACATACCGAAAACATCGCGCGATATTGATTTCGCGAAATCAGCATCGTCAAGAATGATATTGGCCGATTTTCCTCCTAGTTCTTGAGCGACACGTTTAACTGTGGGCGCAGCATTCCGGGCGACTTCGATACCGGCCCGCGTCGAGCCCGTAAATGAAACCATGTCGATCTTGGGATGCGACGAAATCGCAGCACCCACCGTCGGACCATCACCGTTGACCAGGTTGAACACGCCCGGGGGAACACCCGCATCATCCATAATTTCGGCGAACAAAATCGCATTGAACGGCGCGACTTCCGATGGCTTAAGGACCATCGTGCAACCAGCCGCAAGTGCCGGCGCGACTTTGCACGCAATTTGATTCAGCGGCCAATTCCAGGGCGTGATAAACCCACACACTCCCGCCGGTTCACGAATAACTCGCGACGAGCCGATGTCTTCCTCAAACTCAAAGTCCTTTAACACCGATAGAGTTGTCATAAAGTGTGCGAGTCCCGCGGGCGCCTGGGCTGCTTTTGCAAGGCCCAAGGGAGCACCCATTTCCTCGCTAATCGCCGCGGCAACTTCATCCATACGGCCCATGTAGGCAGCAATGATGCTCTCAAGAAGCGCCACGCGATCTTCTTTAGAAGACTGAGAAAACGATTCAAAAGCCGCTGCGGCAGCTTCTACCGCCTTATCCACGTCCTCAACACCGCCCATCGCTATCGCACCGATCGCCTGTTCTGTCGCAGGATTGATCACGTCCAACGTGTCGGATATTGATGGTTCTACCCACTCACCGTCGATATAAAACTTGGTTCGATTACTCATACACTATGCGTCCTCTTGTCAGACCCTTTCTTTAACTGGGGGACGCACACTAAGGCAGCCGTCTCCACGCTGCAAGCCTTGCTTAGAGCGCTTGTAAGGATGCCTGCGCGGCCGCCAACCTCGCGACAGGGACTCGAAAAGGAGAGCAACTGACGTAGTCCAGTCCAACACGATGACAAAATGCGATGGACGCGGGGTCACCGCCGTGCTCACCACATATCCCGAGCTTTAAATCGGCACGCGTGGATCGGCCGCGTTGTACCGCTTCTTCAATGAGCCGGCCAACACCGATCTCATCGATGGTCGCAAATGGGTTACCACTGTAGATTTCTTTACTGGTATAGCAATCGAAAAACGAACCCATATCGTCCCGACTTAATCCAAGCGCCATCTGGGTCAAGTCATTGGTCCCAAAACTAAAGAACTCCGCTTCCGACGCGATTTCATCCGCCGTGATCGCGGCCCTTGGGACTTCTATCATCGTGCCAACTTCATACTCGATCTCTACACCCCTCGACCGCATCACCTCCTCTGCGACGCGCCTGACGATCGCGACTTGGTCAGCAAGCTCAGACTGAAATCCGACTAATGGCACCATGATTTCTGGCCGTACAATTAAAGCATCGTCGTCTTTGCGGTGCGCTGCAGCAGCTTCGAAGATTGCCGTCGCCTGCATTTCAGTGATTTCGGGATACAGAATACCTAGCCGGCAACCGCGGCAGCCGAGCATGGGATTCTGTTCATGGAGTGCCTCGATACGTTCAAC
>JAKUTI010000105.1 GCA_022448765.1 Pseudomonadales bacterium | reverse complement strand
CATGCATCTTTGAAGGGGTGACGGGAGCTAACTCTCCACCCTTGCCCTCAGTGGCTGAGTTAAACGAGTTCTGGCAATCCGAACGGAGCAGCTAATTTCGGGCGCGGCAGGGATTACGTCCTATGCAAGCCCAGATTGAACGCTCTCTAGCGCGATTAACGGTATCCGATATAAATCCGTTCGTTGATGAAAATCCTCGTAAAGCTTGGCTACTATGGCTTAAGAAAGTGCTTCATAGGTCATCTTTTCGAACTGCACGGCGGTCGGGAACATAAAGCCGAATACATGGGTAAAGAACATCCCAACAAGTTCCTCTTTGGGATCGACAAAAAACCAGGTGCCGGCGGCGCCGGCCCAGCCGAAGGCCCCTGCTGAGCCGGGCAGAAAGCTCGACCCAATGGACTTGCGCACGAAGACACCCAGACCAAAACCATAGTTCGGCGCGTACACGTTAATGCTGCGGTCACCAAGGTGGTTCGTTCGCATCAGTTCGACGGTCTTGCGGCCGAGAATACGCGCGCCATCCAACTCCCCATCGTTCGCGAGCATTTGTGCGAACCGGGCAAAGTCCCGTGGAGAGCTCACTAAACCACCGAACATCCCGTTGCCAGACATTAAACGCCGTTCAGCACGCCCGGCCTTTTCTGCGGTCTCCGGCGGGTCGCGGACAATGAGTTTTTCATCCACCGAATTCCATCGGTGCTCGGTCGAAAGTCGATCGAGGTTTTCTGCGCTGCAGTAAAAAGAAGAATCATTCATACCTAGTGGCCCAAGAAGTTTTTCTTGGAATAGCGACTCTAGATCCTTACCGGAGACTCGCGTCAGGAAAAGTGACAGCACATCGAAGTCTGAACCGTAATTCCATATTGCACCGGGTTGTGAATGCAGGGGCATTTCCGCAAGCCGGGTAACCATGTCATCGTAATCCAGCGCTGGATCGTTGATACGCGTATCGCCCGGAGACTGTCCTGATCCCCCTTGTGCCTGTTGCCAAATGGGTGCATACATGACGGGTGTTCGTGCGTGCGACGGTAAACCGGAAGTCATGGTGAGAAGATCAAAAATCGTGATTTCTCGTCGTGCAGGCTCGGTCGGGACGTAGTTGCCCCGCACTTTCTCCGCGGCGGGCGCAAGATTGAAAACACTCGAGCTCGCAAATTCAGGAATCCATTTTGAAACCGGCTCGTCGAGCAAGAATTCACCATCCTCGAAGAGTGCCAGTAGGACGACCGCCGTCATCGGTTTGGTCTGAGACCACAGCCGAAATAGGGTATCAGTCGAAATGGACGCTGGACGTTCCACGTCGAGTTTTCCACTGACGTGCGAGTGCACGACCTTACCCTGACGTAACACGATGGTCGCAGCGCCCGGCAATCTCCCTGCATCCACCTCGGTATCGATCATGCTGCTGATTTTATTAAGGCGCCCAGGAATAAAGCCCAACGCGCTCGGATCCCCAGCAGGTAGTTCTAGCATTTTGTTATCGCCCATAATTACCGACACCTATCGTGATACATCGTGACTGCGGAATACTACTGAGTCCTAATGACACGTGCACATCAACGTCTAGCTAGCACTCATCAGGGTGACATGCGCTTAGTTTCTGGTTTTTTTCCTCGCCTGTGATGGTTTACTGCGACGCCCGATCGGAACTCAACGCGCAACTTTGATTCGACGACGTGCGAGAGCTCATGCGGGGCGCCTCGAGAATTTGGACTGCTATAGCGGTTGCCGAAGCTCCGGTCCAGCAAACTCGAAGCCCTGCTTTTCGTAGAAAGGCTGGTTGTGCGGCATAGCATAGAGACCGATCTCTTTGCAGCCGTGTTCGCGGGACGCGGCGATGCTCGCTTGCACGAGCGTCGCCCCCGCATGTTTGCCTCTAGCTTCTGCGTCGACGACCAATTCCTCGATTTGCGCATAGAACCCGCCGTAACGGATGGCAAAATTATAGGAGAATGTGATCAAGCCCTGGATGCCCGACTCATCTTCTGCAAGTAGCACCGCACCGCGATCTGGATTATCCAGCAATCGTCGAAAGGCGGGTCGTAGCATGTCCTCTTTTTCGGGTGCGGATTCCATGAGTTGGGCAAAGAGTTCCATGAAACTGTCTTCGTCGGCGGGGGTTGCGGGGCGCGTGTTCAGCATGTGCCGTCCTTGAACTTATCTTTGAGGATGATTGTACGGCGAAAAGCTCGCCCTTTGAGTGCCTACAACCAATTTGAACCATGGGTACTAGTCCTAGGAGCACGACGAGACCTAAATTTCCGGTATGGACTGAACGTCACGCCGTTAAGGTTGTATCGGTGCATGGGCGACTCAGGGCGTGGATCCAGCACTTGCCCGGCCGACGATGAATCGGCGTGCGGCGCGATAGCCCTCAGTCATCTTTGAGGGTGTATGACATGGGTCAGTTCGGGTAACTGAACTTGTTTCTCGTTCAGAACAAGCGGTGTCTTAAGAAATTGTCTGGTTTTCATAAGTGAACTGGAGGCTTTGACGCCACTTCAAGGTCGGCGTAGTTTCGACCGATCGTCCGCAACCATTGCGGGGAAAGTTGGGGAGATCACCGCATGCTGCTTTCTTTGAATACAAACGAAGCCCCTGATATCGCGAAGGTGGGCGGCAAGGCTGCCTCCCTAATTAGGCTGCAGCAAGCCGGCGCAAATGTGCCGGCAGGTATTGTGCTTACCAGCGATTATTTCGCCGCCTGGTTGGATCGCGTGGAAGCATCTGATGCGTGGCGAGAAGCGCTTTCCATTCTTGTGGGAGCTGGGGGCCGACAGCCGGATTTGGCAACGCGGACGCGGCTTGCTGATACCTGTGATGAGGCCAAGCGACTCGCCGCTGGATTTGCGTTGTCTGAGGAGCAACGTGCGTTGCTCGCAACCGTCGACGACTTCGGTCCGGGGCCCTGTGCGGTACGTTCTTCGTCACCTGAAGAAGATCTGGCCGGTGCATCTTTCGCTGGTCAATACGAAACCGTGCTGAACGTTGATACTGCCGACGTCGAAGAGGCTATCCGAACCTGCTTCGTCTCTTGTCTTGACAGCCGGGTGCTGCTGTACAAGCAAGAGATGAAGTTCGAGCGTCTGACGCCTGCGATCGCGGTGGTAGTACAACAACAGGTCGCGAGTGAATCTTCTGGTGTGGTGTTCTCCCTGAATCCGCTCACCAACGACTACGATGAGATCCTCGTTAATGCGAGTTGGGGGCTTGGCGAAGCGTTGGTCAGTGGCGATATCACACCGGATTCAATTGTGGTGAGCAAGGTGACCGGAGAAATCGTTGAGCGTCGTATCGGCAACAAAGGCGGGGATCGTGGCACCGAGGCTTGCCTCGACCAGGGGCAAATCGGCGAGCTAGTCGCGGAAGTGAACAGGATAGAAGAGCTTTTTGGCACGCCAGTTGATGTCGAATGGGCCTTTTCCGACGAGCGCTTGTACGTCCTGCAAGCGCGGCCGATTACCGCGTACGTGCCGATGGCGCCGGAATTGTTGACCGAGCCCGGTGCGCCTCGTCGCCTATACGTCGATGGCTACCTGACCGACGGCGTCACCATGAGCGGACCTGTCTCGCCCATGGGAAGTCAATTGTTACTACATCTCATCGAATACATGTTGGCTTGGGCTGTCGGACCGCTAGAGAAGCTACGTCTCGACGATTACGGCATTCGTATTACCGGCGGAAGGATGTACGTCGATCTATCTGCTTATCTACATGTGATGGGCAAAGGCAAGGCGTTAGCCAAGTCGGCGGAGTCAATGGATCCCACCATCGCGGCTATCTTGACGTCACCGGAGCTCGAGCAATACCGCCCAGCGACAGTTCCCAAGCACATGCGTCGCCTTGCGCTTTTTCTTCCGTTGCCAAAGGTCCTCTGGCGCACACGACGGGCCGTTCAAGTGGTTGTTCGCGCCATCCGAAAACCGCAGATCTTCCAGGCTGAGTACAACCAGATTCTGGCCGATTTTGAAGAGCACGTGCGGCGACCTATCGACTTCGATCAGCCGTTGCTGCAAACCCTCCGTGAAGACATGATGCATGCTGGTACCGTGACCATGGACTCATCGTACCCGGCGTTCATGGTGTTCTGGATCGCTACCTTTCGTATCAAAGCGTTGATCGATGACACCAGTGAAGAGCAGGTCGCGTTGGTGGATGCGTTGCTCAGTGGATACGAGGATGACATGGTGGTCAATATGGGCCACGGGTTGTTTGATATGACTCAGCTCATACCTGGCGATGCCTTTGATGACCTGGGGCAACTGGAAAGTGCGCTGCGGGCTCGCTCTTTGCCCGAAGAGTTTCTTGCCGCGTGGGACGCTTTCGTCTTCGATTATGGTCACCGAGGACCGTTGGAGATGGACTTGCTGAACCCTCGTTATGGAGATTCGCCCCGGCTGGTTCTGAGGCAAATCGCGACTCTAGCTAGGTCCGGAGGCACCTTCAATCCCCACGACATGCAGGCCGAACAAGTGAAAGGTAGGGAGGAGGCCTATCAGAAATTACTCGAGTTACTGCCTGCTCGTAAGCGCAAGAAGCTGAAAAAGCTGTACATCGACATCCTGACTTACAACGGCGCCAGAGAGTATTTCAAGCACCACATCACAGAGCTCTACCACCGGTACCGCAAGCGCATCGTGCGGCGGGCGGATCAATTTGTCGCGGACGGCCGTCTCGACACGGCAGACGACGTCTTTCAGCTATCTTTTGAGGACATCGACCGAGCGGATGCTGATGCAAGCGTGGATATCCGGGAAATGGTTGCGGAGAAGGGGGCGCTTTTTGTCAAACAATGTGCTCAAGTACGGCATTTTCCGCTTGCCATCGATTCTCGAGGCCGAATATTTAGACCAACAGCCCCCGCAACCGATGAGCCCGAGGGGACTATCGTTGGGACGGCGGTCTCCGCAGGTGTGGCCACAGGCCCTATCAAGGTCCTCAATGATCCATTCGAGAAAGACGTGGAACCGGGCGATATTTTGGTCGCGGTTACCACCGACCCGGGATGGACTCCGCTCTTCATCAATGCGGCCGCAGTGATCCTTGAAATCGGTGGCGAGCTCCAGCATGGCGCACTGGTGGCGAGAGAATATGGAAAGCCATGCGTCAGCGGTATCGCTGACGTGACACATCAGTTTGAGGACGGCCAGGTCGTTGAGGTGAATGGCAATACGGGGCGGGTACGGATGCTAGATGTGGCGGATAATTCGTAGGACTAATCGGTACGCTATCGTTTGTTGCCGGCCCTTCAAAGACGCGCTCACTGTTTTTCGGAATACATGGACCGAGAAACTGAAACTAGAAATTGAGCCAACGGCACCCGAGAAAGTCAACGTAAAGGCAATGATTTAGATTCCCTGGTATCGGTATTCCGCTAACAGGTTGCTAACGTTGAATGAACGGTTAATGGGCCTGAGGACGATTTCGACTCGTCCGCTGTCCAATCCATCTATGTAGAATGCACTTTGTCTTACTGCAGTTGTATAAAGGACACCTCATGGACATCTCGGCACAAGGCGCATTGCCGCACCTCGACACTCTCATGAAAGACTTTGAGCGTTACGACGTCACACAACACGCGCTCGAGCTTGACACCTACGGATTTACGGTGGTGCCCCCGGAGAAGCTAGGCGTTGATGACGCATTCGTCGAGCGGCTGCGGAACGCACTAATCAGCACCGCGGAACGACGCCACGGGGTTGAGATTGGCGATCCATCCACCGCGGGCATTGACGAAAAGGTAGTAGGAAGGAATGCCTGGCGACTGTTGTTTGAGGACGACGCCTTCGTTGAGGCCTCGCTCAATCCTGTCGGACTATCGCTGATCCGCTTCCTTCTCGGCCAGAGCGCGGTGCTGTCGGGGAACTTGTGGATTATCAAACCGCGCACCGAGAGCTATCTGAAGCTTCATAGCGACGCGCCTGGGATTACGCTAGGTGCAGGTACAATCGCGCACGTGGTCAACGCGTCTTGGCTCTGTACCGACTACAACGACGTTGATGACGGGCCGACGGTTCTGGTCCCTGGCAGTTTCCGATTCGGGCGTAAGCCCCTCCCACACGAGTCGGAACCGTTAGACACGCCCTTTCCGGTGGTACCGCTACAAGGAAAAGCAGGGTCGCTTGCCATATGGCACGGTGGTACTTGGCACGGGTCTGTACCTCGAAAACGCGACGGACTCCGGGTGACGTACGTCCAAAACTGGATGCGCTCGTACATGAAACAGATTCATCATTGGGACGATGCCCCCGCTGAACTAATCAAACGGCACCCGGAGCTACCACATATTCTTGGTCTTGACTCAATGTATCCGTGGCGCGAGCAACCTGATCCGGACAGGACTTTCGTCTTACAGAGTATCGATCCGTACGCCTGATCGGCCGTACACGCGGTCCAGAAAGACGGATGTTTGGCTCGGCCCCTTAGTCGTACCACCCGGTCGGCGACAGCCCCATCTCGGCGTAATTAGGCCCTTCGCGTTGCCAGCCGTACGCGACGGAGCCAGCAAGCAAACGCTTGAAACGCTCGTCGTTGGCATGACGCTTGAGTACCTCCTCGGGTATGACTTCTTTATGACGCTCCTGGGTCTGGATATGGTGCCGTGCAAAATAGACCGCCAAGTTCATTCGAATTCCCGGGATCTGACGCTCGAACGATCCGTGCCAGGTGTGACCGTGCCACACGACGCAGTCGCCTGGTGCAAGATCAGCCGGTACAGCGGCCGGGTTGCACTGTTCGTTGGAAAGTGATGATTCGGCGGGGGTCGGCTGGCGCGCCTTCTTGTGGCTTCCCGGCACTAAGGCGGTCGCTCCCGCTTCGCGGCTATAAGGTGTCAACGCATAATTGACATTCGCGGTTTGCGCGTAGGTGGAAAATGGCTGAGGACCGGCCGTGTCGGCATGTAACGGTACCACTCCAGTTGCTCCGGGAGCTTTGAAATGGCACCCGATGCTGGACAATAAGCAGCTCTCGCCAACGATGTAACTGACAATAGCTAGCGGCTTTTCCGCCATCAGAATTTCTTCGAACACCTCGTCGTCGTATAGCATGTAGGGCAAGTAGTCCATGCTCGTACGCATAGCGCTCTGAAAGTCATCTCCGGTCGCCGTGTCAATGTCCACACGATTGCCGGTATTCTCCTCGACGCGATTCAGCAAGGCCTCTTTAGCGCGAGCGATTTGATCCTCCGACAGCACGCCGCGGATGGTGGTGTACCCTTGGGCGTCGAGCTCGATTAAGTTTTCGTTCAGTCCGAGCCGATCGATGGCGCTTAGCGTACGTGCCAGCGCTTTTTGATCCGGTGATTCAATCGCCTGTGCAGACATATTCGCTACCCCTTAGTTTCTCTTGAGACGGTGAATCCAACGTGAGTCGTCGCCAATTCAATCGTCGATTTCGTTAGTTAACTTACTTCGGATGCTGTCTGTCAACTGGTACTAAAACGCGTGCTTGTGGGTTATCAGTTTGGAGCTGCGGGTGAACTCTCTCCGATGCCTTCAACACCACCGAAGCTGTAGAGGTAGAGTGCTGGCGCTACTCATGATTCGTGGTGTCCGGAATAGAAAATACGCTGGCGTCGGCCTGGGTGATCGAATCCCATCAAACGTTTCGCACGTGGTTGTAGTTTAGGACAACTTTCGAGCGACGACTTTGATTTCGGCTCGGGCGCCGGGAATGACGAGTTCGGTGATCCCAATCCAGGTTGAGGCAGGGTAGGGTTCTTTGATGAACTCGTCCTTTGCCTTGGCCATCGCAGCGGCATTCTTTTGCAGGTCCACCATGTAGATGGTGGTGTCGATAATGTCCTCGTAACCAACACCGGCTTCTGCGAGGGTTCCACCGAGCGATTCCCAGGCGTGACGAAATTCCTCCTCGGCCGACTCACCTTGCCCAACCACGCCGGAAACGAAAATTAAGTCGTCGTGACGAACAGCGGGAGCAAAATGCCAGTTCTCGTAGGTTTTCCGCTGAGCTTCTGGAACGATGACGTCGATGGGCATGTCGGCTCCTTGTGTACCGCGTTTTTCAGGAGGCTACTTGGGCCGGGCCAATCCCACAAGAGGATAGTTGGAGTCGATGGAGTATGCTTAATTGCTGAATCAGAGACCGGAGAAGGTCATTGGCATTTGAAGTCACAATAGAACACAAGCAATCGCTGCAAGAAGACGGCATCGTGAAGCTGCCTGGACTTATCGACGAAGTACTGCTGGATGAGCTCAACCGCTGTTTCAATTGGTCCGTCGGGCATCCGGGACCGATCGCGGCTGGACGTCCCGAAGGCGACAACGTCTTTTTCGTCGATAATGCCAATCCCGAGGCCGTGCCCATGTACCGTAATCTCGTTTCGGGCTCGCCCTTCGGTCGAATAGCTGGAGAGCTTTGGAACTCAGCGTATGTCGGGTACTACGCCGAGGAGGTCTTTTGGAAGACTGGTCGTTCGATGGCGACGTTCTGGCACCAAGATACCGTCTATTCGACTTGGCGCGGAGAACATTGGTGTAATTTTTGGATACCGCTGGTCGAGATGAAA
>JAKUTI010000104.1 GCA_022448765.1 Pseudomonadales bacterium | reverse complement strand
AACTCTTCTTCGTTGTTAGCACTTCCGGCGAGAGTTTCCGCGTACCCCAACGGTATTTTTTTTACCGAGGACCAGATCCGTTCGGCAAGTTGCTTCTCGCGCACACTCCCGTAGGCGCTAAGTCGTACCAGAGATCTTACGGCGCCGACATGATCTTCAAATGAGACTTGGATACGCGCGACTAAATCCAACTTCAAGACTTCTTGCGCGAGGTTTTTTGGGGCAAGAGCTTCAGACCGACTGAGCAAATCCTGTTGTTGGTGAGAACTTATATCCAAATAATCTAACTCGAGCTCGATGAGTTCTAGTTCGAAACGATCGGTACCAGTAAGGCGGCGAAAGACATTGGGGTCATTCTTGACTCTGGCAATAAACGTCCTTAACTGTTGTTTCGCATTCCGAGTCGACAACAAGTTTGCAGCAGCAGAAAAAATACTTGCGATTTCGGCGGACCTTGCATTCGTTTCCGCACGTCGAATCTGAAATTCCAGGTTCGACGAAATATGGTGGTCATCCCGTTCGATGATCTTGGGCGGTGTGATTTGACAGCCCGCGACACCTAGAATGATCAACAGGGTCAGGCGAATAGGTAGAACCATGAGTGAAGGTTACGGAATCGTATATGTTGTCGCGACCCCTATCGGGAATCTCCAGGATATGAGTGAACGAGCGATATCGGTTTTAGAAACCGTTGACGCGATCGCATGTGAAGATACTAGGCGCTGCCGAAAGCTTTTGAGCGCTCTCAGCATTCCAGCAAAGAACCTAATTTCCTTGCATGAACACAACGAGAAGAGGATGACGGCGCGCGTTCTCGAACTACTACGTAAAGGTAATGATGTCGCTCTTGTCTCGGATGCGGGTACACCACTCATTTGTGATCCTGGGTTTGATCTAGTTCGGTCTCTTTGGGAACGAAAGGTTCGCGTCGTACCTATCCCAGGTGCGTCAGCGATTACGGCCGCTTTGTCCGTGTCACCTCTCTCGGCCCACGATGTCAGATTCGTGGGATTCATCCCTGCGCGCGCGCGTGCGCGCGACAGTCGGCTAAGGCAGCTCTTAATTGACGGAAGTCCCATTCTTTTTTTCGAAACCGCTCGTCGGATTTCGGCAACATTGGACGCGCTCTGTAAACTCGAAGCAAATCGGCGGCACATTTTTGTAGCACGTGAACTTACGAAAGTTCACGAAACTCTTTACTTCGGTAGAGTCGAAGAGGTTATTGATGAGATTGCAAACAAAGAACCGGTTCGTGGAGAAATGGTTTGTCTTCTGGGCGGTATGGTCAAGACAAGCCGGATGGATGTTGACTCGACGCTTCAAATTCTAATGGGAGAGCTGCCTCCAACTCAGGCAGCTAGATTAACTTCAAGAATAACAGGTGAGAGACGCGCGCTTGTTTATAAAAGAGCCCTGGTCCTCTCGAATCAAGGGTAGTACGCTCGTGAGCGAGTCAGTTAGGCAATCGCTGGCAGGAATATGTGTCAGAGGAAAGTCCGGGCTCCACAGGACAAGGCGCCAGGTAACCCCTGGGGGGCGCGAGCCCACGGAAAGTGCAACAGAGAGTATACCGCCACACATTTTTTGCGTGGTAAGGGTGAAAGGGTGCGGTAAGAGCGCACCGCAGGCTTCTGGTAACAGACCTGGCAAGGCAAACCCCGCCTGGAGCAAAGCTAAATAGGAATCCAGTCGCGTGGTCCGCGCGGGATTCGGGTAGGCTGCTAGAGACATTCGGTGACGAATGTCGTAGAGGAATGATTGCCCCAGACAGAACCCGGCTTACAGGCTGACTCTTTTTTTGTTCGCAGCAAGAACCCGCTTCGCTATTCATCGACGATACCAAGTTAAAGTACTTTCTAGGAAAAGACTTTTACCTCCTATTTGTAATAGATATACACCCGAAAATGGTCATATTAGATTGTCCGTAGATCCAAATTTTTCCTTAGTTATCTAAGGGTTAGCTGTTATAGGTCCTTGACAAACTTAACGTCCAAACCTAGGGTCGGGTTTTCTGTGGGAATAAATGGGGAAATCAGGTTAAAGTTGGTTTAATTGCCGGGGTAGTTAAGGACTTTTGTCTGAGATCTCAATTGTATGTTTCGAGGCGTTGCAAGCGTAACAATGGACTCGCGTGGTCGGATGGCACTGGCCACACGGTTTCGAGATGAAGCCGTGCAGCGCGCAGGAAACTTGCTGGTCGCAACGATCGATCCCAACGAAACATGCGTGCTCTTGTATTCGCTTGGAGACTGGGAGGAAGTGCAGCGCCGACTTGAGGCACTTTCAAATATCGGGTCGTCCGCAAGGCTTTTGCAACGCTTGCTCATTGGTCATGCGACCGACGTGGAAATGGATTCGCAGGGACGCGTTCTCATTCCTTCGATGCTCAGAGAATACGGAGGATTGGAAAAGCGAATCGTACTGATGGGTCAAACTAACAAACTCGAGATATGGGATGAACAAATCTGGAGGACCCGAAGAGAGGAGTGGCTGACGGTCACGCGCGAAAGCAGCTTCGGCAATTTAAGTGATTTGGATGGTTTGTCGGTATAGAAACGAAACGGAAGTAAATCAACACGTACCAGTGTTGCAAGATGACTTGGTTGACGCAGTTATTACTGACCCGGATGGGATTTACCTTGATGCCACCTTTGGACGCGGAGGCCACGCACGCGCCCTTTTAAAAAAGCTTTCGTCTAAGGCTTCCCTCGTGGCACTTGATCGCGACCCTGATGCTTTTCACGCCGCTGTTACTTTGTCGAGAGAAGACTCCCGTGTGCATGCGGAGCACGGGGTTTTCGGCGAATTGGGTTCGATATTGTCTGGTAATCAGAGCGATCAGCTGAGCGGTCTAATGATGGATCTTGGAGTCTCATCTCCCCAGCTGGACGACCCGGCTCGGGGATTTAGCTTTATGCGCAACGGTCCGCTTGATATGCGGATGGATCCAGAGACTGGAGAGAGTGCTGCTTCCTGGCTTAACCGAGTAGGGTTTCGCGAGCTTGTAGCAGTATTGAGTGAACTGGGCGACGAAAAAAATGCCCGGTCAATTGCGAGATCGATACTAAATAGAAGGCCGTTGCATACCACCGGAGAATTAGTTAGCGCTGTTAACAATGCTCGATTCCGCCCTGATCCCAGAAAACATCCAGCCACCCGGGTATTTCAAGCGGTGCGAATGCATATTAATGATGAACTTGCCGAACTAAGTCGTGGCATTGAAGCGGGGTTCCATCATTTAGTCTGTGGCGGACGGATAGGAGTACTGTCATTCCACAGCTTAGAACATGCGGCTGTGAGAAAAAAATTCCAAGCTCTTGTGCGGCCATTAACACCCCGAAGATTACCTGTACGCGGTACGCCTTCTGGGCGCGCCGTCTATGTGATCAAAGCAAAACGACCTGAACTTTCAGAAACGAGCGTGAATCCGAGGTCTCGAAGCGCTTTGTTGCAGGTGGTGGAACGAATTGAATAATTCGTCAAGAACGCGTTTCCGCGAACTCGTGTGGTTCTTTATCGGGAGTCTTGGGCTGCTCGGAGTAGCAGCAAGCGGAATCCAGGTTGTTCATGTGACGGATGATCGTCGGGCGCTCTTTCACGAACTTACCAGCAACCAAGAGGTCCAAGATAGGTTGCTGCAAGAATACAGCCGTTTACTGCTGGAGCGCGGCACCTTGCTGTCCTACCAAAATGTGGATCGCATTGCGCAAAAACACCTGAACATGCTTTTTCCCGAAAAAGTGACGGCGGTGGTACGAGGATGGGAAGAGGAATCGTTAGCACTCAATCGGAAAGAACCGTGAGTCCTCATCGTCATTTCGTTTTGGTAGGAGTATTCGCACTCGTGCTGTTGTCTTTGGTCGGTCGTTCTAGTTTCTTGGCGGTGACCGAACGTAAGTTTCTGCAGAATGAAGGGGAAGCCCGGGCAACCCGAATAGCTGACATTCGGGCTCACCGTGGAATCATTTCCGATCGCAACGGTGACCCGCTCGCAGTCAGTACGCCGATGGTATCGGTTTGGACGGATCCAACTGTGGACAGGCTTGAAGATCGAGAACTGGAACTAGTCGCGGAGGTCCTTGGGCGACCCGTCGATCGACTGAAAAAGCGATTGGCGAAAAGCAATCCGGGCCAGTTCGTATACTTGGCGCGGGGCGTTGGTCCAGCGCTTGCAAGTTCTCTAGTTTCTCTTGCCGTACCCGGAATCCGGTTTAAGAACGAATACCGCCGTTTTTACCCTTCGGGAGAAATATCGGCCCACGTTGTTGGTAGAACAGACATAGATGACGTAGGGCAAGAAGGTGTTGAGCTTTCGATGGACCATGTTCTGCGAGGCGTGCCCGGGTCGAAACGCATCCTCAGAGATCGAAAGGGACAGCGGATACGCGATCTAGATTTTTTCGATGCCCCGGATTTTGGGGACGATATCGAACTGAGTATTGATCTTCGCCTTCAATTTCTAGCCTATCGCGAACTCAAAGCAGCTGTTGAACACAGTGGCGCACGATCGGGGAGTGTTGTAGTACTAGACGTTCAAACGGGGGATGTACTGGCGCTCGTAAATCAACCGTCTTATAACCCGAACAGGGTCGGAGAACTTGATTTCGATAGCATGCGCAATCGCGCGATCACAGATCTTTATGAACCGGGTTCCACGGTTAAACCTTTCGCTATCTTGGCGGCGTTGGAGACCGGTAATTATAGGCCCGACACTGTCATTGATACGTCGCCTGGGTACTTGTTGGTGGGTCGAAAAATGGTCGAAGATCCGCTTAATCGTGGTCGAATCACCCTATCGGAAATTCTTGCTAGGTCTAGCCAGGTAGGGATTGCAAAAATAGCGTTAGGGCTCGAGGGATCTCATCTCCACGATGTTTTTCATAGATCTGGCCTGGCCGCCATTCCGGCCACAGGTCTGCCTGGAGAGGTCTCGGGCGTTCTAACTGATCGGGAAATCGGTAGCCCGATCGTCCGAGCATCTTTGGCATACGGATATGGTGTTACGGCCTCGGCGATGCAGCTCGCACAAAGCTATCTAACGATCGCTTCGGGGGGTGTTCGGCGCCAGGTAAACTTAGTAAGAGGGTTACCGCACACGTCGGACGAGAGGGTCTTCGAAGAAACGGATGTCGAGTCCCTAATTCGCATGATGGAAGGCGTTGCTACGACAAAGGGAACCGCGCCTAGAGCACGAGTTCCTGGTTTTGATGTTGCTGGTAAAACGGGGACGACGCGGAAGATCAAATCTGGGAAATATGACGACACGCGTCATGTTGCGTTATTTGCCGGCATGGCACCGTCCCATGATCCGAAGGCCGTTGTCGTGGTGATAATTAATGAACCCCTCGGCCAAGCAATAGGAGGTGGAGATGTTGCCGCTCCGGTCTTTTCCCGAATTTTGGCAAGGTCATTGAGGATACTGGGCGTCGCCCCGGGAAAGTTTATAGGTAACAGAGACGAAGGCTCGGATACGGAGTTTGGCCGTGCGGCTTGATGAAATGCTAGACCGCACTGACGTTGACCCTATGCAGATAGATGGAATATGCGTCGACTCACGGGAAATAACGCCGGGAGATCTATTTATCGCTATCAAGGGTAGCCAATTTGATGGCCATGACTTTGTAGATCAGGCCCATCAACGCGGGGCGGTGGCAGTGTGTGCTGAAAATGAAATCGCTTGTTCGTACGATATTCCGATCGTGGTTGATCCAAGTCTGGCTAAGCGGTTGAGCGCAATTGCAGGGCGTTTTTACGATCAACCGAGCGCGAATATATTTTGTATTGGAGTTACGGGAACAAACGGAAAGACATCGATTGCGCACCATTGCGCCGGGCTGATGGAGCAAACCGGATTCATGGGGACGATCGGTTGGGGAGCGGTTGGGGATCTTCGTCCAACACTTCTTACTACCGAGAATGCGGTCAAGGTACAGCAACGTTTACGATGCCTTTGTTCGATGGAACAGCGGTCCGTTGCCATGGAAGTCAGTTCGCATGCGCTTGACCAAAGTCGAGTAGCTGACGTCATGTTCGATATGGCTGTTTTTTCGAATCTTAGCCGAGATCATATTGATTACCACGGCGACATGAACCAATACGCTGAAGCGAAGGCAAAGTTGTTTCAATACAGCAGTTTGCAGGGTGCTGTCATAAATGTGGATGGCTCTTTTGGTCGAGAACTTGCGTCTCGTGTGCGAGCTCGCGGATTGACATGTATTACATACGGTACTGCCGAAGACGCGGAAGTTAGATGGATTGTTGATAAATATACGAGGCGAGGTATACGAGGAAAGTGGTATACGAAATGGGGAGACGCAGACCTTAATCTACCGATGTTTGGAGAGTTTTCCGTTGCAAACGTCGCGGCCGCTATGGGAGTTGCCCTCTATCGGGGTTACACCCTAAGTGATGTTGCTGACGTGCTAGGGCATCTTCCCAGTGTTCCAGGTCGGATGGAGGCCTATCGAGTCGATGGCAGACCAACCGTAGTAGTTGATTATGCGCATACGCCTGATGCATTGAGAATGGCGCTGTCTGCTATTCGAATGCACATGGGCGGGCGATTGATATGTGTATTTGGTTGCGGCGGCGATCGCGATCAAGGCAAGAGGCCCATGATGGGAGCGGCCGTTGCGAGCGAATCTGATATGGCGATCGTCACCGCCGATAATCCCCGCACAGAAAAAGTCGACTTCATCAATGAGCAAATAGTTGAGGGATTTGGGAACTGGGATGCATATCGCTTAATACCGGACCGAGGAGCTGCGGTTTTCGAAGCGCTGAATTCTGCGTCGCCCGATGATGTCGTGCTAATCGCCGGTAAGGGGCACGAGAATACTCAAGAAATTAATGGGCATAAGAACGTATTTGACGACAGAGATTTCGTGAAGAATCTCCTCGGATTAACAGACTGATGTTGCTCTGGTTAACTGACTATTTGGCCCAGTATGTATCTGCTTTCGCAGTGTTTCAGTACTTGACCTTTAGGACAATGGTTAGCGCTGGTACGGCCATGTTCTTGTCGCTAATCTTCGGCCCGATCGTCATTAGCAAACTGTCGACGCATCAAATTGGTGAAGTGGTTCGTGAAGACGGACCGAGGTCCCATCAAAGCAAGGCTGGTACGCCGACCATGGGTGGAGCTTTGATTTTGATAGTTATCCTGGCAGCCACCCTGCTTTGGGGAGATCTAAGTAGCCGATACGTGCAGATCGCGCTGTGTGTCACGCTCGCTTTCGGTGCAGTTGGATGGATTGACGATTACATAAAGGTTTCGGGATCAGGTGCCGGCCACGGGTTATCGGCAAAGTGGAAGTATGTATCCCAATCAGTGTTCGGTATTGCTGCCGCCGTGGTTCTCTATAACACCGCTTCGTCAGATACAGAGACTGCCGTGATCATCCCCTTCCTTAAAGCAGTATCGATCCCTCTCGGGGCTTTTGGGTTCATTTTGTTGGGCTACCTAATGATCGTGGGTATGAGTAATGCGGTAAATCTAACCGATGGGTTGGACGGCTTGGCGATTTTACCAACGGTTATCGTTGGAGCGGCTTTAGGGCTTATCGCTTACCTCGCAGGCAACATTGAGTTTGCGACGTATTTACAGATTCCTTACATCCCGGGCGCGGGAGAACTATCCGTGTTCTGTGGTGCATTAATAGGCGCGGGTTTGGGCTTTCTATGGTTTAACGCGTACCCAGCCCAAGTCTTTATGGGAGATACGGGGTCGCTCGCACTGGGCTCGGCACTTGGTGCCGTCGGAGTAATGGTTCGACATGAGATAGTCCTTCTAATCATGGGGGGCTTATTCGTACTGGAAGCCTTCTCCGTAATCGTTCAAGTATCCAGCTTCAAACTCACTGGTAAACGCGTTTTTCGGATGGCACCTATCCACCACCACTTCGAATTGAAGGGGTGGCCGGAACCCAAAATAATTGTTCGATTTTGGATTATTACGCTAATGCTCGTGATGCTCGGTTTGTCCACGTTGAAACTAAGATGAAAGGGAAGGGCGTTTTGGTTATGGGAGCTGGACATAGTGGGATGTCTTGCGTCAGACATCTTCACGGTAAGCAGGAACTGTTCATATACGATACGCGCTTTGATACTGATGAAAGTCCGATCCCGAATTGGGAAACGTTTCATAAGAACTTTCCACATGCGTCTTTGGTAAAACCCAAGGACTTGGAATTGGCAATTGACGCGGTTTCGCATTTGATCGTTAGCCCAGGCATACCTCTTGATCATTGCCTAGTAACGAAAGCTCTTTCTAAGGGAATCCAACTGAACAGTGATTTGGATTTGTTCATGGAAGCGGTAGAGGGCCCAGTAGTCGGAATTACGGGCACCAACGGCAAGAGTACCGTCGTAACTTTACTGGAAAGAATGCTGTCTGCGACCGGCCTTGACGTTGCTGCTGGAGGTAATATTGGACCGCCAGCGTTGCAACTCTTGGAGGAAAACGCGGAAATTCATATTTTGGAGGTCTCGAGTTTCCAGTTAGAGACAACGCAGAGCTTAACTCCCGACGCTGCTGTTGTTCTCAACGTCTCGCCTGATCATTTGGATCGGCAT
>JAKUTI010000103.1 GCA_022448765.1 Pseudomonadales bacterium | reverse complement strand
CATCACCATCTCTGGCGGCGATCAAGTTCCACGTACGTACTAGAGGAATTGTGGCGAGATACCGAATCCGGTCACAACGTTCAGAAAACCGTGTTCGTTGAATGCCAGGCAAACTATCGACGGGATGGACCGGAGCACATGCGCCCCGTCGGTGAAACTAGTTTTGTCACGGAGATTGCCGAAGCAAGCGCGGCCGGCGATGGCGCAACCATCGCCGGCATTGTCGGCCACGCCGACCTGACCCTCGGTGAGGCGGTCGAAGAAGTCTTGAACGCCCATATGGAGGCAGGGCACGGGCTTTTTCGGGGGATTCGACATGCAGGCGCGCGTGCCGTGGTGCCCGACGAATTGATGATTCCAGGTCGGGCTCCCGAAGGCTTGTACCAATCCGAGGGGTTCCAGGAGGGTGTACGTGTACTCGGTCGACTGGGGCTCACCTACGATGCCTGGCAGTACCATTACCAGTTGCCCGACTTGACGAAACTCGCGCGCGCGTGCCCGGACACTCTCATGGTGATCGATCATTTCAGCACCCCAATTGGCGTCGGTCATTTTGCAGGCCGGCGAAAAGAAATCTTCGATCAATGGAAAACCGACTTTGCGGAGCTCGGGCGTTGTCCTAACGTGGTCGCCAAATTGGGTGGTATCGCGATGCCGGACAATGGGTTCAGCTGGCACACTCGCCAAACGCCAGCAACCTCTGACGAACTGGAACACGCACATGCCCCTTATTACCTGCACGCCATCGAGAGTTTTGGTACCGATCGATGCATGCTGGAAAGCAATTTTCCGGTGGATCGATTCTCGGTTTCGTACCACGTGCTATGGAATGGCCTCAAGAAAATAACGGCGGCATTCTCAGAATCGGAGAAAACTGATCTTTTCACCGAAACCGCCACACGAGTCTACAAACTCTGAATAAACTCGAGGATCCACCGCATCTGCGTCGTAATATCATCGCGCAGTTGGGGCACGGCATGTTCGGGCAGACCGGGATGCGACTGGTCTCTGCACCGACTTTTATGCCGGCTTATTTGTTTGCGTTATCAGGCTCCGAATTTGTGGTCGGCCTAACTCGGGCGATGCAAGCCGCGGGTACCGTGGTATCGCCCATCATTGGCGCCAGTACCGTAGGCCACCGACGGAAGGTACTTAGCGCCACACTCGCTACGGCCGCAATGATGCGACTGCAAATCCTCGGACTCGCGCTCGCCGGCTTCTTTCTGGGCCAACGCGCATTGCTTCCGGCCATCATCGTGTTTCTGACTTTAATGGGATTCTTCCAGGGAATGGCGCAAGTGACCATGAACACCCTCCGTGCACGAGTCATCCCTGTGCATCGGCGCGGTTTTGTCAGCGGTGCGAGAAACTTTCTCGCCGGGCTTACATCCGCGGGCGTGTCGTACCTTGCGGGAGCATACGTTCTCGAAAACGACCTGTTGGGGAACGGCTACGGGACCGTGTTCCTCATTGCATTCGGCATTGCGAGTTGTGGTCTCGGAGCTCTCGCGATGACCCGCGAAACCGAAACAACCGCTTTGCGTCCCAGAGAGTCAACGCGTCAAGCTTTACAGGCAATTCCCGGACTTCTCCGTGACAATCCAGAATTCGCCAAGTTCTTTATCGCACGCGCGCTCGGTTCCTTTGGTCGCATGGCGCTGCCTTTTTACATCCTCTACGCCGGTACGAGGATGGAACTTACCGGGACCGTGCTCGGCATTCTAACTACCGTATGGATGATCACGTCTAGCACATCTAACTTGCTATGGGGGCTGCTGGCAGACCGACGCGGCTACCGCATTGTCATGATTGCAACGTTGACAATTTGGATGCTCTCACACGTGCAATTGCTATTCGTGGAATCGTTACCAGGCATCATTGCGTTCTTCGTTGTTATGGGTATCCCCTCCGGCGGATTCAACCAATCAGGACAAAACATGGTCCTGGAATTTGGCAGCTCCGAGGATATCCCCATTCGGCTAGCAGCCTCGGGAAGTAGCGTAAATTTCGTGGGGGCAATTGGACCACTGCTCGGCGGACTCATCGTCTGGACGCTCTCATACCCGGCGTTGTTCATCATTACCATTGGGCTGCAATTAGCAGGACTCGTCATTTTGGTTCGCTGGGTTCCAGAACCGCGGCGAAAAACCGGACACTGATGAGATCACCGTGATATTTAACGCCACAACGTCACAGAAATTTCGTTAAATAACGCTAAGCAATTGATTTTGCTATAGTCGCCCGCCCGGTAAAGCCTTGTTTCGATGACCGACGACGACGTCCGAACTCACGTACTGCCGCATCAACACATGCTTGGTGGGCCCGTCCGTGCGCTCCATGAACTAACGCGGGTTTATGGTTACATCCATACTGAACACCTTCCGATCGTTGCCGACGTCTTCAATATAAGCGTGGCCGAAGTCCGCGGCATCGTTAGCTTTTACGAAGACTTCAAGACCCACCCGCCGGCACGCACCACCATCCGCGTTTGCCAAGCCGAAGCCTGCCAAGCCGTTGGAAGCCGGGAGTTAACCCATGAATTGGAAGCGGCGTACCACACTAAACTGGGAATTCGGGGAAACGATGTGGAACTCGAGGCCGTATACTGCCTTGGATTGTGTGCATCCGGCCCCGCCGTCCAAGTCAACGACCAACTGATCGCGAGAGCGAGCGTTGCGAAGTTGCAGGCAACGTCATGACCACGGTCTACGTCCCTCTAGATTCTGTCGCAGTCGCGTTGGACGCCAACGCCGTCGCAGAACAATTAAGTCAGGCGGGAGCGACCGTTATTCGCAACGGTTCCCACGGTCTCGCATGGCTCGAACCTCTGATCGAAGTCCAACACAATGACGAGCGAATCGCCTACGGTCCGATGACCCCAGAAACGGCCACCGGCCTGATTGCTGACGGCGTTCTCAAGCACCCCTTGATCGATCATCCACTTTGCCAAGGGACGATCGCCAATCACGATTTTCTGCAATCCCAACATCGTCTCGTATTCGACCGGATTGGCCAAGATTCACCGCTTCAAATCCCGGATCTCGCTGACGTGCATAAAGCACTCGCAATGCCGCCCGATGCCCTTATCCAGATGATCGAAACGTCGGGGTTGCGGGGTCGAGGAGGCGCGGGTTTTCCGGCCCACATCAAGTGGCGAACCGTCAGAGACACCGAAGCGCCGCGTAAGTACTTAGTCTGCAACGCCGACGAGGGCGACTCAGGCACTTTCGCGGATCGTCTACTTCTTGAGGGAGACCCCTTCCGTTTAATCGAAGGGATGGTGATCGCTGGGCACGCGACAGGGTCAAATCACGGGGTGGTCTATCTTCGCTCCGAATATCCCGTTGCCGAAAACATATTTAAGCAAGCTCTCGATATCGCTCGTGAAAACAACCTTATCGGACAGAACGTACTCGGCTCGGATTTCGATTTCGACCTCGAATTATTCGTCGGTGCCGGGGCGTACATTTGCGGCGAGGAAACCTCGTTGCTTGAGAGCCTCGAAGGCCGACGCGGTCAAATACGAATCAAACCCCCAGTCCCTGCCGTCAGCGGCTTACTTTCGATGCCCACGCTCGTCCACAACGTCATCAGCTTTGCCGCAGTCCCCGCGATCGTGCGGCTAGGTGGCGAAACTTATCGAGACCTAGGGATCGCACCATCATCAGGCACCATGAGTTTTCAGCTCGCGGGTAACATCAAACGTGGCGGCCTTATCGAAGTGCCGTTTGGCATAACACTTCGTGAAATGGTCGAAGGCTACGGCCAAGGAACGCTTTCCGGTAGACCGTTCAAAACGGTCCAAATCGGTGGCCCGTTAGGCGCTTATCTTTCCCAACAAGACCTTGACGCGCGGCTCACTTACGAGTCCATGACCGAACTCGGCGCGGGTATCGGTCATGGCGGACTGGTGGTCTTCGACGACACCGTCGACCTTGCCGTACAGGCGCGATACGCCTTCGAGTTTTGTGAGTTGGAATCCTGTGGGAAATGCACACCATGTCGGATTGGATCGGTCCGCGGCAAAGAAACCATGGACCAAATAATCAGCGGTCGCGCAAGTTCCCAAGAATTCAATATGATTAACGATCTGTGCGAAGTCATGGATCGCACGAGCCTGTGCCAAATGGGTGGCATGACGCCAATCCCTGTGCGCAGTGCAATGGAGCGTTTTCCAGAAGACTTTGTTCAGGGAACAAGCGCATGAGGCGACTAGAAAGCGACTTAGGTACACCAGCCCCTAGACGGGTCGAGGACGTCATGGTGTCGTTAACTGTCGATGGGACAACGTTAACCGTTCCCAAAGGTACCTCCATTATGCGGGCCGCCCGCGAAGCGGGAATCATGATCCCGAAACTTTGCTCAACCGATAGCCTCGAAGCCTTTGGCTCTTGCAGGCTATGCATGGTGGAAGTCGAAGGTCGAAAGGGGCTTAGTGCTTCCTGTACCGAACCAGTAGCAGAGGGCATGTCGGTTCGAACGCAGAATGAGGAATTGGCTCGACTACGCCGCGGCGTCATGGAGCTTTATATATCCGACCACCCCCTCGACTGCTTGACCTGTGCCGCCAATGGCGATTGCGAACTTCAAGACATGGCAGGTGCAGTTGGACTACGCGACGTCCGTTACGCCGACGGTGACAATCATTTGGTAGCGGAAAAGGATATATCCAACCCGTACTTCGCGTTCGACGGATCCAAGTGCATCGTCTGTTCCCGCTGCGTCCGTGCGTGTGAGGAAGTTCAGGGAACCTACGCACTCACCGTCGACGGCCGCGGATTTCAATCCACCATCAAAACTAGCGCTGATGAGTTTTTCGACTCGGAGTGCGTCTCTTGCGGGGCTTGCGTACAGGCCTGCCCGACCGCAACGTTGATGGAGAAATCGGTCATTGATCACGGGGTGCCCGATCGTTCGGTTCTAACGACCTGCGCCTATTGCGGCGTCGGTTGCTCTTTTAAAGCAGAACTCAAAGGCGATCAGGTTGTACGTATGGTTCCTTACAAGGACGGCATGGCAAACCATGGCCACTCCTGCGTGAAGGGCCGGTTCGCCTGGGGATACGCACAACACCAGGATCGCATTACAACGCCAATGATTAGGCAAACGACCGACGACCCCTGGGAAGAAGTCTCCTGGGAGGTCGCCATCGATTTTGCGGCTGGGCGTTTGCAAGCGGTCCAGGAACGATATGGCGACGACTCAATCGGGGGTATCACCTCATCACGGTGTACGAATGAAGAAGTTTGGCTCGTCCAAAAGATGGTCCGCACCGCATTCGGCAATAACAATGTCGACACTTGTGCGCGGGTCTGTCACTCACCCACAGGCTATGGTCTAAAACAAACCTACGGAACATCGGCGGGGACGCAGAACTTTGATTCGGTTAGCGAAGCCGACGTTTTGGTTGTCATTGGAGCGAATCCAACCGAGGGCCACCCGGTATTTGCTTCGCAGATGAAGCGTCGGCTTCGTGAAGGTGCGCGGCTCGTGGTCATCGACCCACGGAAAATTGGGTTGGTACGCTCGCCTCACGTTGAAGCCAACTTCCATCTTCCATTACAACCTGGAACCAACGTCCCGATCATGAATGCCTTTGCACACGTCGTGGTCACCGAAGATCTAATCGACCATGACTTTGTACGCGAGCGGTGTGACCTCCAAACCTTCGCAGAATGGATGGAATTCGCGCGCCAGACAGAAAACGCGCCCGAAGAGGTCGCAGCGATAGTCGGTGTACCTGCCGAGGATATTCGTGCTGCAGCCCGTCTCTACGCGGAGGCCGATAACGCGGCCATCTACTACGGCCTTGGGGTAACGGAACACAGTCAGGGCTCAACGATGGTAATGGCCATGGCCAACCTTGCGATGGCGACGGGCAATATCGGCCGGTCCGGCGTTGGCGTCAACCCTCTTCGCGGTCAAAACAATGTCCAAGGTTCTTGCGACATGGGGTCCTTTCCCCACGAACTATCCGGATACCGGCCCGTCGGCGATGCTAAAGCACGAGAACTCTTCAAGAATCATTGGAATGTTGAGCTCAATCCGGAGCCCGGGTTCCGTATTCCCAACATGCTCGACGAGGCTTGCGCTAGCCGTTTTATGGGGCTCTACGTCCAGGGAGAAGACATCGCGCAATCAGACCCCAACACGCAACACGTCGAACGGGCACTCGGCAACATGGAATGCGTGATCGTGCAAGATCTGTTCCTCAATGAGACCGCAAAATTCGCTCACGTATTTTTGCCAGGAACTTCATTTCTCGAGAAAGACGGGACGTTCATTAATGCTGAGCGTCGAATCAACCGAGTGCGCCCGGTGACGAGCCCCAAAACCGGATTGGACGAATGGCGCGTTACTGCCGCGTTATCAACCGCTCTTGGCTACCCCATGGTCTACGATTCGGCTGCAGAAATCATGGACGAAATAGCGACACTCACGCCAACCTTTTCCGGCGTCTCATTCGCTTATTTGGATGAAGTCAACAGCGTGCAGTGGCCCTGCAATGCCGACGCACCGTTAGGCACACCCGTCATGCACGTCGACGAGTTTGTGCGTGGTAAAGGCTGCTTCGTGCTAACCGAATATCAACCAACAGAAGAGACCGCCAATAGAAAATTTCCGCTATTACTGACGACGGGACGCAAGCTTCACCAATACAACGTCGGTGCGCAAACGCGCCGTACGCAAAATTCAGAATGGCTCGAAGAGGACACGCTCGAGGTTCATCCAACCGATGCGGAAATGCGAGGTGTTCGTCACGGCGAGTGGGTGTCGATCACCAGCCGCATGGGGGAAATCACGTTACGCGCCGAAGTCACAGAGCGCGTCGTCCCCGGAGTCGTTTATACGACATTCCATCACCCGTCGACGGGCACGAACGTCGTCACAACCGACCTCTCCGACTGGGCTACCAACTGCCCCGAATACAAAGTAACCGCAGTTGAGATTCGGCCCGCAAATCATCGTTCCGAATGGCAACGGCGATTTGACGAGCGAGAACAAGAGCAAACCGAGCTGCTCCCCGCGGGTGGGTAATGAGTGCTCTTGAAACCAAGGATCTACCGGTCGCAAGTACCCGCGTACCCGTTGAACTCGTCAATCATGAAACGAAACGTATTGACGATTTCGTCAGCGTCGAGGAGCCGCTCGAAATCCGACTCGTCTACGGCCCCATCACCGCCCGACTCGAGCAGAGCATTTCAGTCACCATGCGGACCCCAGGTAATGACCATGAACTATCGCAGGGTTTTCTGTTGGGCGAGGGAATTGTTCAGACCGCATCGGATATTGTCGGCATTGAGCACTGCGGCCCCCCCTCCCCAGATAAAGGTATCCACAACGTAGTACGTGTCGAGTTGTCAGAATCGGCGCAATTTAATCCGGACGTGTTACTACGCCACACGTTTACGACCTCAAGCTGCGGTATCTGCGGAAAAACGTCGCTGGAGGCCGTCAACACCATTGTCCCAGCATACGATGTGGTTAGTTTTGCCGTAAGTGGAACTCACTTGAAGGCCCTCCCCGAGAGACTCCTCAAGCGGCAAACCGAATTCGTGCGAACGGGTGGGTTGCACGCATCCGCGTCCTTCGATGAAGAAGGACAGATTACCCGGCTTAGGGAAGATGTGGGGCGTCACAACGCGCTCGATAAGCTTATCGGGTCATACCTCCACTCCGGGATCTCCGCGTTGCGTCAACAGGGACTACTCTTGTCGGGACGCGCTAGTTTCGAATTGGTGCAGAAGGCAGCTGTCGCAGGCATTCCGCTCGTCGCATCGATCGGCCCACCGTCGAGCTTGGCGATTGAATTGGCTTCGTCCCACGACGTGACATTGGTCGGCTTTCTGAAGCACGACCGATTCAATGTTTACTCGGGCAGAGTAATCTAGAATTGATCAGCGTCGCCGACATCACCGCGGTGCTCCTCTGTGGCGGCAAGGGTGCTCGACTTGGAGGGCAAGACAAGCCGCTACTTTCCCTTAGTCAGGATAAACTCATCGACCATTTGCTCGCACGGCTTAAGCCGCAAGCCGGCAAGATCATTATTTCTTGCTCGCGCAACGTCGCCCGCTACGAAGCCTACGGACTAAAGGTCATTGTCGACGAGTCGCCCAATGAAGGGCCTCTCGGTGGACTTCAGTCTGCTTTTAGCGCCATTGATACCGAATGGGCGCTGACCTGCCCAGGTGACATCCCGTTTCTTACGCCAAGTCTCGTCACACGTATGCGTGACGACGCCGAACGACAAGGGATCGCCGTACCGTTTGCCGACAATGAACGTCAGAATTTGTGCCTCCTCATCAACCAAAAACGTCGCGAGTTTGAAGGCCACAGTCAGTCGGCGATGGTAGCGTCTGACACAGGGGGCACAGGGGAAGAAGCGCCCGCTTTTCCTCCTGAGGCCCGTCTATGCCTCAAGTGCCAGACGAAAGCCGCGGTGATGCTGGACGGCTGCATGACTTGTCTCAACTGCGGCGACTCCAAGTGCGGCTGATCCCCTAGCGATCTTTACCCACTCAAGCCAAACCTCTTCGGCCGTGGGGGGGGTTGTCCAGTCTGTCCTTTTTGATCTGATCCTGCCGGCTCTCGGC
>JAKUTI010000102.1 GCA_022448765.1 Pseudomonadales bacterium | reverse complement strand
TTATCGTATTCAGATTGACGGGGTAATGAAAAGTAAAGCTCACTTCACGCTCATCGATAACATCAATTTGCTTGATCGCCGCCAGGGTCGATTTGTAATTACCACCGCGGACATGATCAAAACTAAACTTTATGTCCCGCGCTGTAACCGGCACACCATCGTGCCATCGCGCTTTTGGATTTAATCTAAACCACACTCTTGTCATGTCATTCGACACGGCAACCTGCTGGGCCAGGTTACCGTAGTAGACACCGATTTCGTCAGGCGAAGCTCGCATCAGCGAGTCGTACAAGGTGGGGTTTACGATCACGTCGATCAGGCCGAGTGGGATAGTTCCTTTGCTGATGAATGGCGTGAAATTATTGAAACTCGTGCCAATCGCCCGCACCAGCTTGCCACCCTTGGGCGCGTCAGGATTCACGTATTCAAAATGCTCGAAATCCGGTGGGTACTTGAACTCGCCAAAGAGCGAAATTCCGTGCTGCCAGTGACGCGTCTCGGTTTCGACTTGGTCATCGGTTGCGAGTGCAGGAAAGCCGATGATGAACAGGCATAAGCTCACGGCGCTTCTCACGATTCGACCACCGTCAGATCAAACGCGGCTGCAGGCAGCGCTTTGATGCAGTCACGTGCTGGATGCGCGAAAACTTCCGTCGATTCACCGGAGCCCGACTCACCAACCAGTGCCAAGGCCTCGCCCCGGTCAATGTGGAAGTTAACGCCATGCTCCACGGCTTTGCGATTGAATGCTGCAGACAGATCGCTCACGTCGAGAATCCGGTTGGTCATACCTTCGCATCCACACTCGTGACTGAGCGTCTTGAGTCGAACGCATCGCGTACGCCCTCGCCGATAAAAATAAGGAGCGTCAACATCACCACTAGCGCAAAAAAGCCCGACAGCCCGAGCCAAGGTGCGTTCAGATTGGCCTTGCCCTGGGCCAGCAATTCCCCCAGTGACGGCGAGCCCGCGGGCAGGCCAAAACCGAGAAAATCCAGCGAGGTCAGTGTGGTAATGGAGCCCGTCAGGATAAACGGCAGGAAAGTGAGAGCCGCCACCATCGCGTTCGGCAGCACATCGAGGCGCATAATGTCGAAGTTAGATACGCCGAGTGCGCGCGAAGCTCGCACGTAATCGAAGTTGCGAGTGCGTAGAAACTCGGCACGCACCACGGCCACCAGCGCCATCCAGCTGAAAAGCAATAGCAAACCGAGCAACGTGACCGCGCTTGGTTGCACCAAACTGGCAAGAATAATTAGCAAGAAAAGCATCGGCATGCCTGCCCAGATCTCGACCAGGCGCTGGCCAATCAAATCCACCCAACCACCAAAGAAGCCCTGCACCGCCCCGACGCTGATGCCGACAACCGAACTCAAGAGTGTCAATGCGAGGCCAAACAGTACCGACAGACGAAAGCCGTAAATAATGCGCGCGGTGACGTCGCGCGCCACATCGTCAGTGCCGAGCCAGTGTCGCGCCGAGGGAGGCGACGGTACGGGCTCACCGATCTCCCAGTCGACGGTGTTGTAGGCAAACGGAATCGGTGGCCAGATTATCCAACCAGCTTTGGCCTCTATCAGCGCCTGCACCTCACGTTCGTGATAGTCCGTCTCTGAAAACAGCTCGCCACCAAAGGTGGTCTCGGGGTAGGTCACCAGCGCCGGCACATACAGGTTGCCATCAAATCCAAGAAGCAAAGGCTTGTCGTTGGCAATGAGTTCAGCAAACAACGACAACACCAGTAAAACGATAAAGATGCGCAGTGACCAGAAGGCGCGCTTATTGGTCCGGAAGTTCGCTAGCCGTCGTTGAGTCAGGTGGCTGAATTGCATGAATCGCATCGGTTAGCCCCGTGTCTCGAAGTCGATGCGCGGATCCACCAGCGTGTATGTGATGTCACCGATCAAATGCAGCAGCAATCCGACCAGGGTAAACACGTATAACGTGCCGAACATGACCGGGTAATCGCGCGTCAGCGTCGCCTCGAATCCCAGTAGGCCGAGTCCGTTTAGGGAAAAGATCACCTCTATCAACAGCGACCCGGTAAACAGCGTGCCAATGAGGGCCGCCGGGAATCCGGCGATCACGATCAGCATGGCATTGCGAAACACATGGCCGTATAGCACCCGCCGTTCATCGAGACCCTTGGCTCGAGCGGTCAGCACAAACTGCTTGCCTAACTCATCGATAAACGAATTCTTAGTCAGCATGCTCAGCGTGGCAACGCTGCCGGCGGTCAGCGCCACCACCGGCAGAGTGATATGCCAGAAATAATCACCGATCTTGCTCCGCAAGGTCAGCTCGTCAAAGTTCTCGGAGGTCAATCCCTTCAAGGGAAACAAGTCCCAGTATTCGCCGCCTGCAAACACCACGATCAACAGCACGGCAAACAGAAACGCGGGCATGGCATAACCGACGAAAATCGCCGCGCTAGTCCACAAGTCGAACCGACTGCCGTCGCGCACGGCCTTCGCCACACCAAGCGGAATGGCAATCGAATAGGTGAGCAACATAGACCACAGACCGAGCGAGATGGACACCGGAAAGCGCTCGATCACCAGATCCACCACGCGCCGGTCCTGGTAATAGCTTTCGCCCAAATCGAACCGTAAATAATCCCAAAGCAACTTAAAGTAGCGTTCGTGTAGGGGCTTGTCGAAACCAAACTGCTTTTCCAGCGCAGCGATCATCTGGGGGTCAATGCCTTCCGCGCCGGGGTACGTAGTGCTATCGATAGGCGCCGTCTCAACTGCAGTACCAGCAACCCGGGATGTAGCCGACAGCGCCTGGCCACTGATTTGCGCAATCATCTGATCCACTGGCCCACCAGGAGCCAGTTGTACGATGAGAAAGTTGATCGAGATAATGCCAAACAGTGTCGGCACGATCAGCAACAAGCGTTTCAGGATGTAGAGAAGCAAATCAGCCTCGATTAATGGATAGAAACAACTAGGCGCACGTGCATGCGTTCTTGGTCGACGACCACTTGGATACCCTGATTCGATAGGAATCGACTATTTGATGTTTTGGGCGTGCGAGAGAATGAAAAAACATAGGCCTCCGCGTATCTGACAAAGTACGGCAATAGTGTACTCGGGAGACGGAGTGGTCCAAACACCAGAGCAGGACGCTGACGTACATCGCACACAGAGCTTTTGTCGAATCCGTTACGGTTATTCCAACCTTCCGAATAGGCGTCAATCTCTGCATCAATGTTACTGTTGATCCCGGCCGTGGCGCATGCTCGGATTCTCGCCGATAACTGAACCACCTACGAGGTGGGAAACGTAATCTACAACTCACGCCACTCGCACCGTAAAAATCGGTTGCGTAATTCGTTGGAGCGCTGCATGTTCTGAACGATGGACAGCTTCAGCTACGATAACAGTCCTTATCCCATACCTTCGAAGATGGCCGAAGGCTATCGCGCCTCATGGCAATACATCGCTGCGCCGGGTAACTGGTGGACGGGCGCCGAGCGCATCGCCATTGCCGTAGCAAGCCGCGCCGCCCTCAACTGCACTCTGTGTCAAGAGCGCAAGGTCGCTCTGTCACCCCACACCATCAATGGCATTCACGCCGTATCGGCCGGTCTCCTCTCCGACAAGGCTGTGGACGCGGTGCATCGGATCACTACCGATGCGGCCCGTCTCACCCGCAGCTGGCTCGAAAATTGCGTGGACGCGGACTTTACATACGGTCACTACGTTGAAGCCGTAAGCGTAGTAGTCACGGTACTGTGCATTGATTCCTTCAACAAAGCGCTCGGACTTGTGCCTGAGCCGTTGCCGGAGCCGGTCCAAGGCGAGCCAAGTCAGTATCTTCCGCCCCGCGCTGCCGCGGATGTAGCCTGGGTCCCCATGCTACGCCCCGAAACGCTAACGGAACCCGAAGCAGATATCTTTGCTGGTGCGCTTCAGAGACCCAATGTCATTCGTGCTTTAAGCCTCGTTCCGGATGCGGTACGTCAGCTGTATGCTCAAAGCGCGGTCCAGTATCTGAACATAGCGAATTCCGACATACGCAGTTTCGACAATACCGGCAGTCTGCGATTGAGCCGACCCCAGATCGAGCTAATCGCCGCCCGCACATCGTCGATCAACGAGTGCTTCTACTGAACTAACGCACATTCGATGATGCTCCGTGCGAGCAGTCATGACCTCGGCGACAAGCTGAATCTACGCGCGGTGGTCGAGAGCAGCGACACCGACAGCGGTGTAGCACATAGCCAGGCGTTGGTGGATTTCGTCGACGCAACACTCACCGGCCAGCCCGAGCTCACTGCGGCGCGAGCGGCGGTAGTCGATGCACTTGGCGCTGATGGTGTGGTAGATGCCGCGGCAGTGATCGGCAACTTTCAACGCATGACGCGCATCGCCGATGCAACCGGGATTCCCCTTGACGATGGAACCGAGGCCTTGACCGCCGATATCCAGGCGCTGTTGGAGCTGAACAATATGCCGTCCGCGCGTCAATCATAAGAGGGGATATACGCGGCATGCTGGTTATCCTTTATATCCTCGTAGCCGCGGTCGTTCTGGGCGTCGGAGGGATGTTTGCCATTGGTAAAGGGGACATCTTGTTGACGTTGTGGGCGATCACCATGGGCGTGCCCGATCTGCCCTTCGACGAGAGTACTGCAGTCGAAGCACCCGATTACTCTGAGCCGGGTAGTTGGGCCGCACTGCCGAGCCTCAAAGGGCTCGAGGATATGATCCCGGAAGGCATCTCAGATCGAGATATCCAGGGAAAATCTCCGGTGGACGTTTTTTTCGTTCATCCAACAAGCTTTCTTCGAGGGGACACGTGGACGCATTCGATGAACTTGGAAAGTGCGACCGAAGAAAACACCCAGTGGCTTATGGCCAACCAGGCAAGTGTCTACAACGGTTGCTGCAACGTGTTTGCACCTCGTTACCGGCAGGCCTATGTCTTGACTTATATGCAGGAAGAAGAAATACAGGAACACATACTTGGCTTTGTGTACGAAGACGTGCGCCGGGCGTTTCGGTACTTTCTGGAACACATGAATGAGGGGAGGCCCTTCGTTCTAGCGGGCCACAGTCAGGGATCGCATCACGGACTCAGACTCCTCGAAGACGAAGTCGACGGCGAGCTCGCTAAGCGCATGGTGGCGGCGTACATGATCGGCGGCTTCATCAGCCGCGAAGCCGTCGACCGCATGTCGAATATCACGCTGTGCGACAGCCCAACGGATTTGCACTGTGTAATTAACTGGGACACGTGGAGCGAGACCATAAGTACCGAAGACATCATCGACATGACAGGTCGGGATCCAACAGCAAACGTATGCACGAACCCGCTCAGTTGGCGTTTCGATGGTCAACTCGTCGATCGGACTCATCACAAAGGCGCGATACTGAGCGTGGGCGAACCTCAGCTCCAGATGTGGGGAGACGATGTCGCAACTGGCATGGTCTTCGGCCGGATCGGCCCTCCGATCCCGAGGCTGGTCTACGCACGTTGCGAAGCAGGCTCCTTGCACGTTACCGATCAGTCGGGGACCGAATTGGGTCGGCAGCCCGCGGTTACCGGCGGCAATTATCACGGGCTCGACTATTCGATGTTCTACATGGACATACGCGAGAATGTGAAATTGCGGACCTCTACGTATCTGACGACGTACGCTGCAAACGTGAGGGGACCAAACACGTTGGTGGTCGAATGAAATATCGCCGTTTCGGACGAACCGAAATGTTGGTGTCGCAATTCTCGCTGGGGTGCATGCAATTCATCCGAAACACACCCGAAGACGTCGCGATCGCAACCATAGAACGCGCGGTTGCCTCAGGCGTGAATCATATTGAAACAGCGCGGGGATACGGCAATTCCGAAGAACGGGTAGGCAAAGCACTCAAACAGATCTTGAAACGTGTTCCCAGGGAACAACTGTATGTCACGACCAAGATCGGTCCATCAACGAACGTTGACGAATTCAAGCGAAACTTCGAGAAGTCGATGGGTTATCTGGGTCTCGATTATCTCGATAATTTGGACTTCCACGGCCCCGGTAATCTAGCCGTCATCAGACCAGCGATGCGGGACGATGGTTGTCTAGGGTATGTACGTCGATTGATGAGTGAAGGCGTAATTCGTCATTTTGGTTTTTCCACGCACGGATACCCAAACGGTGTTTTGGATCTGGTGAACACCAACGAATTTGAATCAATCAATCTCCATTATTACTACTTTTATCAAGGACTACGCGATGTAGTCGCGAGAGCTGCGGAACTCGATATGGGCGTCTTTATTATTAGCCCGAGTAATCAAGGCGGGCGGTTGCAAGCGCCCACGTCAAAGCTCACCAAGGCGTGCACGCCCTTGTCGCCAATGAATTTCAACCACATGTGGTTGTTGAATCAGCCCGACGTCCACACCTTGTCGTTCGGACCAGCAACACCAGACCAGATCGATGCCAACCTTGTGGCGCAGGATTACGATGGGACTGGCGAGCAACGAGAGCTATTCGATCGCGTTTTGGCTCAGGTCGAAAACACATACAGGAATCAACTAGGTGATGATTTCTGTACCGTGTGCAATCAGTGCTTACCGTGTCCCGAAAACATTAACATTCCGGGCGTGTTGAATTGGCGGCAAATGCACAAAGCTTTTGATATGACGGCTTATGCGCAGGGTCGGTATGAAAAAGTAGGAAGTGGAGGTGCTTGGATACTCGGCGTCAAGGGTGATCAGTGCACAAAGTGCGGCGACTGTGAACCTCGTTGTCCCGAGCGCCTCGATATCCCCCGACTCCTCTGGCATGCACACCAGGAACTGGAAACGGGTCTCGTGTCTGGCCCCGCATGGGATCACGAAGGCGATTTGTTAAAGCGGGATTTGAAGAGCTAGGCGGAGAAGCTGGAAATCGTTTTATACCCCCCCGATGGTGTGGAAGATTCAAGAGTCCGACTCGGTGTTGCTCGAACCGACGCTCTAGAGCCTAATGAAGCCGGATGCTCAGGATGACTTTACTGACGGTACTTGGTGCTTTGGCACTCTTTTATGTCGGTGTATGCGGCCTGTTGTATTTCGTGCAGGAACGCCTGTTGTTTTTCCCGAGCCCGGTTGCCTCGTACCCGGCACATCCCACGATTGAAAACGTTTCGCTCCCAAACGCCGGCGTGCAGCTTGCAGGCTGGGTTATCAACAAAGCTTCTGAGGGACCGCTGCTGGTTTACTTTGGCGGTAACGGTGAAGAACTATCGCAGTCAACATCGCACTTTGTGTCGTTGCCTGCGACCTCAGTCCTAGTCAACTACCGAGGCTACGGGGACAGTGAAGGCAAACCGAGCCAGCTCGGTATGTTGGCCGATGCCGAAGCCGTGGTCGATTTCGCTCAAGCGGCGTATGGAAAAGAACGACCGCTGCTGGTGTTTGGACGCAGTCTGGGTAGCGTCGTCGCGGTGCATGCCGCCGCCCGGAAACACGCCAATGCATTGATCCTGATGAGTCCATTCAGAAGTGTGGCCGACGTCGCGACTGTCCGATATCGCTGGATACCCGCTTCAACGATCCGTTGGATGCTTCGGCACCCGTTTGATGTAACAAAAGCCATCGATGAGTTACCAAGTCGAACATTGATCATTCGGGCCGACAAAGACCGTGTCATTCCGCCCAGGGAAACCGATCTCTTCATCGACCGGCTTCAATCGCCACCGAGCATTGCGCGATACATGGGTCAACACAGTGAACCACTGTCACATCCTGAGATATGGGCACCCTTACATGCCTTTGTCACGAACACCCGTGGTCAATAGAACGGCCCGGGAATGCCCGAAAGACAGGCGGGGGTGCCATCAATCGGTGATCCGTAACGGTACAATGCTCCAACGGATTCCATTTTCCGAGGCGTCGTATGGTGGACCGAAATCTCGCCACGTTCATTGATCATGCAATACGTGCAGGCTCGAACAAAGAGCAGGTGGAACAAGCTCTGACTGCGGCCGGTTGGCCGAAGGAACAAATCGCCGATGGATTACGGTCGATTGCCGACCTCGATTTTGTCGTTCCCGTTCCCACTCCGAAGCCGCAACTGTTAGCTCGCGACGCCTTTCTCTACCTCATTTTATTTGCAACGCTATATGTCAGTGGCTTTCACTTCGGGGCTCTTCTATTCCAATTCATTGACCTGGCATTTGTCGATCGACTTGGCCAAGAAGAATCAGCCACGTTAGGTTTGATGCGCATGTCAACGGCCGCGCTGATCGTTGCATACCCAATCTTTATTTCCGTGAGTTATTACACCAATCGGGGCCTGTTGTTAGACCCAATAAGAAGGACTTCGCCAGTGCGACGCTGGCTAACTTATCTCACCATGTTCATCGCCGCGTGCGTTATCACTGGTGACTTTATCACTGTCGTGTATTCCTTGTTATCAGGAGGTCTTTCGATTCCATTCTTGCTGAAAACATTCGTGGTAGGACTAATATCCAGCGCAATCTTTGGTTACTACCTGTGGGCCATTCGAGAGGATGATAAGGCGTTGGCTCTGTGAACATTAACCAAATCGCTTTTTGGAGCACATCCTGCCTGGTCGCTTTAGTTCTGGTTATGAGCCTGGTGATCTCCGGCTCACCGAGCGAACAACGCTTGATACGCCTGGACAACCACCGCGTGGAGGATTTAGCCCGGCTCTCGACCGCATTTGGTGATTACTGGGAAGAACGGGACAAACTCCCAATGGAAATCGGTGAGCTGTTGGATGGTCGCCGACTCGCCCGCATGCCCACCGA
>JAKUTI010000101.1 GCA_022448765.1 Pseudomonadales bacterium | reverse complement strand
GGCCGTCTCCGTTAACGAAGCCGCGTGGCGTGACACATGGACGACGCACGACGTGTATCACCTCGATCCGGTATCGATGGCCTTCGTGGGCGGTGCGTTGGCAGATCGATTGGCCTGGGTGTTTCATGCTGGCTATCAAGCAATGATGCGTCGTACCTTCCCGTTTTGTCCCACCGACGGTTGGGCGAGCTATTTAGTGGCCGAGGATCGCTCCGGAGAGTATCCAGCGGCTGTCCTCGAGAAAGCCGGCGAGGGGAGGCGGTTGTCGGGGTGCAAGAGTTGGGTCGCTGCATCGGATCACGTTGATTTCCTGGTTGTTCGTGCGGCGTTCGAAGATCACCACGAATACGCTCTGGTGGGTCGGGGGACCAGGGGTGTTCATTTATCGAGTCGAGAGTCGCCCAGCTTTCTCCCGGACCTGAGTCAGGGTTTTGCGCCCTTTGAAAACGTGTTTGTTGGTGATAAGCAAGTGTTCTCGCGTGGCGATTTGTCGGGCCATTTCTCGGGCGAGGAGCCCTATCACGTGTTGCTAGCGCTTTGCGCTCACATCGCTGCGCAAACGTTGAAGCATGGCGGCCCGTTGACGGCTGAAATCGTCGCTCCGATCCGTATGGCTCGCGAAATGGCCGAGAAAGATTTGAGCGCTCATCAGTTCATGAAGAGTTTGGTTCGTCTTGACAGGGCGACAACTCGTGCGGCTTCTCAGTTCGGGCAATATATCGAGAGTGAAAATAAGGAATTATTTCTCCGTTGGCACAGGGACAAGCGTCTGGTGGAGATGTTTACACGGGGCTTGGAGCAAGGAGCGAACGGGGTTTGAAAATGGGGCCGCGTGGGTTGATGGGCAACCGTGGAAAGGTCTCTCGGTCGCGTATAGGAATAACCGATATAACGGAAAACGTTCACATTTGGACTATGCTGTTGTGCTATCGGTAACCATCGGGCGAGCCGCTGACTGGGACCATTACGACGTTTGCTCAGTCACGTTCCGGTAAAGAGGAGGATTTTTCGTAGCAAAGTGGGTCATCTAACGGACTAAGTATCTGATTTAATGTATTACAAAAGTATGATTATCAATAATTTATAAACCAATGTTATCTCCATATCGAGTTCTCGACCTGACGAACGATGCGCGCATGTTTTGTGGGTATCTTCTAGCCCATCTCGGTGCAGAAGTCGTATCGATTCCACCGCCCGGCGAACCCGCTGATGGGCTGCTCAATCCAACGTTTGCCGGGTCTGCGCGAAGTCTCTGGTCGGAAGCATACGCGAGAGGTCGAACGCACCTTGACCTGGATCTTGAACGTCAGCCGGATCGTTCGACATTTCATGATCTGGTGGCGAACGCGGACATCGTGATCCATGGTTTTAACGAACGCGTTGCGGCCGAAAAGGGTTTGGCGTACGACGCGCTCCATGCATTAAATCCAAGTGCTATCGTTGTTGCGATTACGGCGTTTGGCGGGAATGGCCCGAAAGCCGATTGGCCTTCGACAGATTTGACGGTTTGGGCATCTAGCGGCGCCCACTTCCTCGCTGGCGACGCGGACCGAGCTCCCGTTCGTACCTCGGTGCCGCAGGCGTTTTTCCATGCGGGAGCGGATGCTGCCGGTGCCGCTCTCATTGCCCTTTATGAACGCCATCGGAGTGGTTTGGGTCAGCACGTCGACGTGTCGGCACAGCAGTCATCGGCGCAAGCCGCATTAGCGGCGATTCTGGCAACGCCCAATGGTGGTGAATTGACCATTAATCGTACCGCGGGAGGGTTGGCGGGCCTGTTTCCCATCAGGCTTACCTGGCCATGCAAAGATGGGTACGTTGCCATCACGTTTCTTTTCGGTCCGTCATTTACGGAGCCGAATAAACGTTTGCTCAACTGGCTTTATGAAAACGGTGCGTGTACCGAGTCTGAAGCCGCGTTGGATTGGGGTATGGAAATTGCGGCAATGAATGCCGCGGGAAAATCGCCGGAACCCTATTTTGCCTTATGTGAAAAGATTGAACAGTTCACCACGCTGCGAACGCAATCGGAGCTTTTTGAAGAAGGATTGCAAAGGGGTATCTACATCGCGCCGGCGCTCGACATTGGTGGGTTGATGCAGGAGGAGCATTTCAAGGCGCGGGATTTTTGGCACACCATCGAAATTAGCGGACGCGATGTCGTTGTTCCCGGTGCGTTCGCGAAATTCTCCGATACGCCGCTCGAATTACCAGCTTCGGTCACGGCCCCCGTACTACCCAACGGTTTGAAGAAACGGACTGAACCGAAACAGACCACTGAGCCGGACCAAAGCACGGCCCTGCCGTTAGCGGGTCTTAAAGTGCTCGACTTTATGTGGGTAATCGCGGGCCCGTTCTTCACTCGAGTCCTGGCAGACTATGGCGCGACCGTCATCAAGGTTGAGTCGAACACGAAACTTGAGCCTGCGCGTGGGCAGCCGACGTTCAAAAACGGTGAACCAGGTATCGAATCCGGCGTTCCCTTCGCGAACTTTAATGCCGGTAAACTTGGGATCACCGTTGATCCGTCCAACCCCGCGGGACGCGAGGTGATCCTCGACCTAGTCCGGTGGGCAGACGTTGTGACCGAATCGTTCTCGCCCAAGGCCATGAAAGCTTGGAAACTTGACTACGAAACGCTGCGCGAGGTGAACCCAAACATCGTCATGGTGTCGAGCTGCCTTATGGGTCAAACGGGACCCCGGGCGAAAGTTCCGGGGTACGGAAATATGGCCGCGGCACTCACGGGTTTTTACGATCTGACCGGATGGTCCGACCGATCGCCCGCGGGTCCCTATCTTGCATATACGGATGGTGTGTCGCCTCGGTTCATGCTGGCGTCGTTGTTGGCGGCATTGGATAACCGCCGACGAACCGGAAGAGGCCAACACATTGATCTGTCGCAGGCCGAAGCTGCGATGCACTTTTTGGTTCCCGCCATTCTCGACTATCAGCTGAATGATCATGTTTGGCACCGTGATGGGAATCGGGACCTTGATCTGTGCCCTCATGGTGTCTATCCGGCTCTGGGTACCGATAGTTGGGTCGCGATTGCCTGCCAATCCGATCAAGCGTGGCTCGCGTTGCAGCGGGCGGCAGGCTGGGTCGAGGATTTGTCCTTGGCGACTGTAGATGCGCGGCGTTTGCGTCAGGATGAGTTGGATCAGCGCATCGGGGAATGGAGCATGAATCAAGATGCGCGATCCATTGAGGCCCTTCTTATAGGTGCTGGGGTGGCGACGCATGTGGTACAGAATTCAGCTGAGTGTTGGGCCGATCCCCAACTAGCGCATCGTCAACATTTTGTTCGTGCGGAGCACCCGTCATTGGGCGATCTCGTGGTCGAGGGATCCCGATTCAAGCTCTCCCGTACTCCGGCTGATACCCATCGAGCGGGTCCAGAGCTTGGTGAACACAATGTGCACGTGCTAGAGACCGTATTGGGTTACGACCCCGATCGACTTGCCGATGTCTTCGCTTCGATGGCGATGGAATAGAGATGATTTAACAAACGAAAACTTGGCGAGTGGAAAGCCGATTTCTTCTAATGACTTTCCGGCGTGTAGCTGTCGTGCGTCGAGCCATGAAAAAGAGCACTCGAAACGTCTTCGAGTCGGCCATCACGAGCATTCGAAGCTATATCCAGACGTCGTTTGGCGCCTGTTGTTTACCGCCCGCATCCCCCGTGTTGATGGTGCCTCTTGGTTCCACAAGCAAGACTTTACATTCTCCATTCGCAAAGGGTCGATGCAGTTGTCCTTTTGGCACCACGGCCATTTCGCCCTGATTTATTTCAACGGTTTTGTCGCTCAATTCAATGTGCATGCTGCCCTCAATCACGATGAAGACTTCGTCGGTTTCCTCATGCTTGTGTCGAACGAATGAACCTTTGAGCTTGACTACTTTGAATTGGTAGTCGTTCATTTCGGCGATGACTTTAGGCGACCAGTGGTCGGAAAAAAGATCAAACTTGGACAATAAGTTGATGGGATCTTTCATGGGCGGGCCTTTGATCGGTACGGAGCTACAGGGTGGCGCATTGCCGCCCGCCGGTTTCAGAAACTAGGTGATTCGGACTCGGCTCGTGTTCGTTCGGAAATGGATCCGATGTCGGGGTAGAGGTTTTGGAGTACGCCGTCCTTCAGGCCATAAATCCAGCCATGAACCCGGAGGGATTTTCGATTTAGCCACGCATCTTCCACCGACGGTGTTCGGCAAAGTGACAACATTTGTTTGCCCACGTTGAGTTCCGTCATTCGGTCCTGGGCTGCCTGCGTTCCGTCTTCCAACAGATCCTCTTCATGGTGTCCCCAAAGTGTCCGAATGCCATCGAGCCATTCGTTCAGCGGATCCATGGTCGTACCACTCATGGCGGTATGGACACCGGCGCATCCGTAATGGCCGCACACGATGATGTGTCGAACTTCCAGTATCCTCACAGCAAAATCGATAACGGACATGCAATTCGGATCTGTCTCCATGACGACGTTGGCTATATTGCGATGAACCAACAACTGCCCGGGCGGCAGCCCAGTAATTTGGTTGGGTATCACGCGGCTATCGGAGCAACCGATCCAAAGATATTTGGGCGCTTGTTGAGAAGCGGTACGCGCAAAAAAATCGGGATCTTCGCGGGTGACCTCTGTTACCCATCGTCGATTGTTCTCGAGCAGCACTTCAATTTCGTTATTTTGGGGCATCGTTGAAACTACTTTATTTGCTTATATATTAGGTTGATTTAGGACTTTGGGGCGTGATTGGATCACGCGAAAACTGGAACTGCGTCACCTCGCATCGTGCATTGGTTCGCAATATAGGACCCCATGTCCCGGTACCAGGCGATACGTATAAGTGCAGGTCACCGACGGCGAACGACCCGTGCAAGCGAGGGTGAATTCGCTTGACGAGGTGGTTAAACGGAAATATTTGACCCCGATGTGTATGACCCGACACCATGAGGTTTATACCCCAATCCGCGGCGTCTTCGGCCCCCTCGGGCCGATGGTAAAGGAGGATACGGTATCGATTGTCTAACTTTGACAGGTTACTGAGACCTTTCTTTACGGTGTCTCTTGCTTCGGCATCGTCGAGCCCGATGAATTGAAACGGATCGGCGTCCACAGTTTCGTTACGTAACACGATGACGTTGAGTGCCCGTAAATGCTGGATTATTTGCTCGGTGTTTGCGTAACGTTCGTGGTTGCCGAGAATGAAGTACGCCGTCGTGTTGAGCTCGGCCAAAGAGCGCAAATCTTGCTCGCTGACATCGTCGTCGACAAGATCGCCAGTAATCAAGACCGCGTCGGCTTGCAATTCGTTGATACGTTTAACAATGCGTCGCAGGAACGTTGGACGACGCGATCCGATGTGAACGTCGGTAATTTGCACGAGCGACTTGCCTGCTACGCTCCCATCGGTGGCGAGCGGAACGTGTCGGACATTCAAGAGCTGTGCGTTGATCAAGCCCCAACCACCCAATATCAGGATGCAACAAGGCAGATGAGGCCAACGGTTGTATCGGTGACGGGCACTAGCAGCCGAAAGATCTCTAAGACAATGACAATGGGGAAAAGTTGAAAACATAAGCCCATCCAGGTCATGGAGATGGCGGCGAATTGCCTGGCGAAGGCTCCTTGAAACCTGGATGACAGAATGCGAACTGCCGGGGGTAGGACGAGAAGAACGAGTAACGTCACTGTTCCGGGTTGCCAGTCGGGAACTAGCCAGTCGATCAGGCGAATCAAGGGATAAATCAGCAGGCCAAAGTAAAAAGTGGTAACCACGATGGTCGCGGGGATGCGTCGGCTCAGCGTACGAATATTCAACGGGAACACCGTGAAAACAATAAGAGGTCGAACCAAGCAAATATGTTCTGTCGAAAGCTCACGCTTGTTGGGCCCTTCGTCTCGCGGCGTGCTCAAGCTGAGTATACGCTTGGCGGATTAGGTGGCGTTCGATCTCGACAATCGTACCGACCAGCGAAAGAAAATTAGATGGAGAAGAATAGGTGAAAGTAACAAGATTTTTCACGACGAAAGACGGCGGTTCGGCTTTCGACGAGGTTGATATTCCAGTAACCATAAGCTCCACCGACGGCTGGGGAAATCACCTCAGATTTAGTGAAGCATTTGCATCTCCCAGTGTTCGAATTTTTGAAGTGCCCAAAGGCGCGTTTCAGGACTGGCATAACGCTCCTACTCGTCAGCTCTGCATCATGCTCAAGGGTGTATGGGAAATTGGCACAACAGACGGTGACGAGAGACGATGGGGTCCGGGTGAAGTGTTTATGCCCGACACGGTGACGGGTCGTGGACACACCAGTAGGGTTGTGGAAGGCCCGGTACGGATGGTCTTTGTACCGGTGCCTGCCGACGTAGACATCACCTCATGGTTCAACAATTGAAGGGAGACGGGTTGCGCGGACAACCTCACCTGCGTCGTGAGCCGTCCCGTCGCGTGTTGAAACGCTTCGCGACGTCTTCCCGTCGCTGACGGATTTTGTTGGCTTCGGTGACAACGAAAGCGCGAATCGCCTCTGCTTGGTCGTTGTCGAGGGTTCCTTCGAACCCCGCCATTCCTTTCTCCAGGAAGCTCCCCCTCAGAACGATGTCGGTGTACTGACCATGAATTTCCTCTGTCATCCCACGAAGGTCGGGGACGGCGGTGGCGACGATGGACGTGACGCCGATGCCCCGGTGACAGGTCGCACAATGCGCGTGGTATAGCGCGTTTCCCTGCCGAATGGTTTCCTCAGAAGCCTCGATCGACGGTTGTTCTGGGATTTGCAGTTTTCGTTGTTCGGTGGACGCCATCACGTGTTCACCACCGAGTTTGAAGACGAGCACGGAACCGCGTAAGTCGTAATTGTTGCCGCTGACGACGGTAGCGACATACTGAACGTCGTCGATCATGTAGCTGATCAGCGACGACGAGAACCGACCAGATGTTTCATAACCCCAAATTGGCTCGCCGGTGGCGGTATCACGGGCAGTAAACTTTCCATTGCCTTCGCCTTGAAACACAAGGCCGGTTGTTGTGGCCAAGACTCCACCGTTGAATGCGGCGTCAAGCTGATGCCGCCACTTGTGCTCGCCAGTCAAGGGGTCAAATGCCGTAATATAGCCTCTGGTTTCTGGGCGCGGCCCCGCTTTAGCCACGAGCGCGCTTAGATATTCGCCTTCTCCAATCCCGAGACTCAATCCGCGCGGTCTTATTTTGTATACCCCTGTTTTTACGAAGGCCTCATCGAGCGAATAGAAATTGGGGTAGTCGTGGTAATAGAAGTACATCACCCCTAGTGTCTGATCCCAAGATTGCGGCTCCCAGTTGTGAGCGCCGGCATTGGCTGGCAGCATCCAATACCCATTCTCTTCGTAACGCGCCTCCGGGTTTTCAACGGGTCGTCCCGTTTCCATGTCGATGTGGGTAGCCCAATTGATTCCATCAGTGTACGGATGCGCACGTAGCAAGGTCCCGTCGGTACGATCAAGTATGTAGAAGAATCCATTTTTCGGAGCTTGCAAAAGTACTTTCCGGACGACGCCGTCGACTTCCATTTCGGTAAGCGTCATGTCCATGGCCGAACTGTAATCCCAATTATCCCCGGGCGTTGTTTGGTAGTACCAATTCATTCGGCCGGTCTCGACGTTCACCGAAACGATGGCGCTAAGGAACAGATCGTCGCCTCCTCCGGGTGAGCGAATGTCACGCGGCCATGGCGCACCGTTGCCTACTCCAATGTAGAGACTATCTAGTTCTTCGTCATAGACGAGCGAATTCCATGCGGTTCCACCACCCCCGAACTTCCACCATTCGCCGCCCCATGTTTTCGCGGCCAGCTCCATCTCCGGATGCTCGAAGGGTTTGTTCGGATCGCCGGGCACCAAGTAAAAGCGCCAATCCAGTTCACCTGTGTCAGCATCATAAGCACTGACGTAGCCGCGGCGTCGTCTACTCTCGGAACTTCCTTGACCAATGTAGATTTTGCCGGCCGCAGCCCTAGGTGCTCCCGTGATATTGAAACGATCGAGCGCCGATGGATGCCAGGTGTCGATATCCCAGACCTTTTTCCCGGTGACGGCGTCGATGGCGAGCAGTCGCCCGTCGAATGTCGCGACGTAGACTCGACCTTTGTACACGGCGACGCCCCGATTAGTAGGGAGGTCAAACGCGTATTGAATGTAGCTTCGGTCCGTTTCCGGATCAAAGGTCCAAATTTCTTCCCCGGATATCGCGTCTATCGCGTAGACCACGCTTAATCCGTTGGTCACATACATAACGCCGTCAACCACAAGGGGTGTCGCTTGCATCCGCTCCATAGCGCCTATCGGCTTTGTCCAGGCAAGGCCCAAGTCGGAGACATTGTCCTTGTCGATTTGCGTAAGCATGGAGAATCGTTGTTCTTTGTACGTTTGACCGTAGGCAAGCCAGCTCCCCGGCTCGCTCGTGAACGCGCTGGCGATTCGTTCGTCGTCCACGTCACCGGCGTGTGATAGCGCTTTGGTTTCCGAGGTTCCGACGTTATGTTCGCGTGTTGAAGGCGACTCGTCGGCGCAACTCGACAACAAAAGTATGGCCGCACCGACGAGTGCATTGAGAGACGGCGGACCAACGGTTTTCAGTTTCATTGCTGTTCCAGCGACCCCGATAAGCTTAATGCGCGTGTCGGGGAACATATCAGAACGGGTGATGCGTGCGAAGGAGACGCGAGGCACGCGGTGGATGGTACGGCGGTTCATCTAAATGTGGTCCATACCCTCAAACCGCCTCGGCGGCCCTTCGTTTTAACCGGGATATCCAAGCGGCTTCCCTATACTGTTGCACTGTGTAGATGACAGGAACGCGAGCGCTT
>JAKUTI010000100.1 GCA_022448765.1 Pseudomonadales bacterium | reverse complement strand
AGTCTGTGGATATCGCGGTTGCCGTATCGACGCCGTCAGGCCTTGTAACACCTGTTGTTCGTTCGGTTGAGACAAAGACCGTGCAGCAGATTGCCGCAGAACTGAGAGACCTGACTAAGCGTGCACGAAAAGGGCAGTTAAAGCCGGATGACTATACGGGGGGCACGTGCACGATTTCGAATCTGGGGATGTTTGGCGTTTCAAGTCTTTTCGCCATTCTTAATCCTCCTCAGAGTTGTATTTTTGGCTTTGGTGCCATCGAACAAAGTCCCGTGGTGCGCGATCAGAATGTTGTAGTCGAATCGATGATGACGGTGACCCTGTCGGCGGATCACCGGGCCATCGATGGGAAGACGGGTGCGGAAGTTCTTCAGGCGTTCAAGAAATTGGTCGAAGATCCAGAAGCTTTAGTTGAGTGATCATACGAGACGCGTATATTGAGTCACCGGGAGAGTTGCCTGCTGAAGTGTTGTCGAACTAGTGGCAGGGTCTGGTCGTTGGTAGCAACACGGTTCTTGCCACACGAGTAGGGTATGCTTGCCGTCCCATGTCTGCGACCTTTTCGACATTTGCTACCGCTGTTCAGGGAGAGACGGCCTTTACTGTTCTGGCCGTAGCGAAGCGATTAATAGCCGCGGGAAAAAACATCGTTGAACTTGAAGTGGGTGATAGCCCGTTTCCAACATCTCCGGAAGGATTTGATGGTGGTATCCGTGCGCTGACAGAGGGTCAGACACATTATGGGGCTTCAGCGGGCCTGCCGGAATTTCGTTCAACGGCAGCCGAGTACGTTAACCAGCAGTACAACCTGTCGGTGTCGGCTGACAATATCGTCGTTGGTCCCGGCGCAAAGGTTTTTGAGCAGTTCTTTTGTGAAGCGTTTGTTGAATCCGGTGACGGTGTCCTTGTGTTTAGCCCGCATTTCCCAACGTATCCAGCGAATATCCATCGTCGTGGTGGAAGGATGGTTATCTCGAAATTACGCGCGTCCCACGACTTTCGTCCGAGCCTTGATGATGTTGAGCGGTTTCTTACGGACGACCCAAAACCAAAGGCCATTTTTCTTAATAGTCCACATAACCCCACGGGCGGTGTAGCCACCCTAGAAGACCTCGAAGCATTGGCATCGCTTATTCGTGGTAAAGACATTGCCGTTTTTAGCGACGAGCCATACGATGCGATGGTTTGGCAGGGTCAACACCATACGCTTCTTGGACAGCCTGGTATGTTTGATCAGTGCTTAGCCGCCTATACGTTTAGTAAGTCATTCAGCATGAGTGGATGGCGGTTGGGCTATAGCGTATCGAGTGTAGCAACGGCGGAAATTTTGACAGTCTTAGCGAATACTTCACTGTCGTGCGTGCCACCGTTTACGCAGCAAGCAGGGATCGCAGCGATGCGACGTGACGGAGCGGTTCGAGACGAACGGATGGCTGATTTTCAGCGCAAAGTTACGTTGCTCGTGACAGCGCTTAATCAACTGGACGACTTTTCCTGTGTGATGCCCAAGGGGACGTTCTATGTTTTTCCCTCGGTGAAGACAATTTGTAACCGATACAACATTACGTCGCACGGCTTAGCTCTTTTCTTGTTAGAAGCTGCCGATGATGACTATGGTGTGGCTTGTCTTGGAGGGGAGTGCTTCGGTGATGCGGGCGGTGGGTTTTTGCGTCTTAGTTGCGCAGAACCCGATGCGCGTTTACAAGACGCGGTAACGTTTATTGGCGATGCTGTAAAAAGAGAAAGCCGTATTGAGAAGTATTTGGCGTCGCATCCTGAGTACAGACTTTCGACACCTTACGTTGCAGACTAAGAACCTACTTCCGTTTTTGCTAGATCGAAAGCAACCGAATGAGATTTATGCAGGAACAACAGAGGCGAGTGCTACAAACCTGAATCAAAGGTTGTAACACTCGCCCCGTCAAAGAGTTTTGTTTAGGGAAGACCTTCGGCCTTCTTCATAATATTTGCGTGCGTCGTGGCGACTTCAAGTCCGCCTTCCCCTTCCTGCCAGCCCGTCCGCCCATCTCCGTTCGCATCGGTTCCGGGAAGTAGTTGCTGTGCAAGGGTGTTGAGTTCGGCTACCAGGCTTGATGCAGCAGAAGCGGACGTTGCCATGGCGATTTTTTTGGCGAGGGCGACAATCTCGTCCGCCCGCGCAACGGTATTCCGTGCGGAAGTCGCCACATGCGTTGCATGGGTCTTAATCGCGTCAGACGCCCCGTCGGTATTGGCAGCGGCTTGAATGTGTTTCGCGGCACCTTCCGCACCCTGTTTCACGCCGTACCCCTTTCCCGGGCCATTTTCAATCTGGGTTGGGTCGACAGCGTGTAAAACGTGCGCTGTATGTCGTTTCATCGAGTCAAGATTGCTCGGATCCTTTGCTGCCAGCGATGCATGCTGTGCGGCGATTCCGGCTTCTTCAACGGCCGCGGGTAGTAGTCCAACACCGTCAGGTGTGTCATTCCATGCATCCATTACATGGCCGATATGGTTGTGGCCTGCGCCTTGTTCGGCGGTGAGATGAGCACCTGAGATGAGTGCGATAGTTGCGAAAGTGATGATGCTGAGAGTCGCTATACGTTGCATCGGGATCCCCCCTGGAAATTAGCCGAATCCGGTGGTTGCCGGTTATCTCTATCTAACAGAGTATGACGTACCTTATATACCGCGGGTTGAGGTTTCTCGACAAGCATTGTTCTGGCCCAAACCCCGTCTGGGTTCATCTTCTCACTGTTAAGCGCCATAGTTTGCACCAAATCTAACCTTGTTCTGGCCCGATACAGCCAGTGGTGGGTGGTTGTCCGGCAGTCGGTTACGTCAAAAGATTGCTCGATTTGGAGTCTCGAGGGGTGATGTGACAGAACTAAACGGTCAGCTTTACAGAAAGTAACACTCCTCAGGACGAGAGTGATATCGGCACTATTCGAGGTCTATGGGCAATACTGCTTGTCGACCGTTTCCTCCAGTGACAACAAGTGAGTAAGTGCCAGGATCCCAGCGACCTGTTGGTGACGAGAAAAACAAATCGCCCCAGGCCACACGGTGTTGGTCGGTGTCAAAGAGGGTGTCGACGATGCCATCGAATGGTTGCACAAAAAATCGAAATCGGCGCGCACGTTGCCGAACGATGTATGCGCCAATGCCGTGACGGGTGGTCGTTGCTGCTTGTAGCAATGGTCTGATCCGTTGGTGGTCTCGTGCGAACGCGCGTTGTGATGCAAGAGAGATTTCTCTTCCGTCCGGACGCACAAGTTTGATGTTATTGCGTTCAATCGTCATCGCATCGGAGGAAGTGATGGCAGTTTCGATTAGTAGCCAGCGCGAGTCGTGGTTACGTTGTGAGTAATAGTAGGCTGCGACGACTTGTAGTTGGTCGTCGAGGTACTCGACAGCTGCACGTCCATGGTCTTCTGTATTTGGGAATAGCTCTCGGGTCGTCCGAGTATCCCGTTGTATTGCTAGTCCGGTCGAAACAGTACCGGCAAGCAGGATTGTGGCCGCAAAGCTGTAAAGGTTCTTTCGCATGGAAACACTGCGTGCAGCGTACTACGGGTTTGGTCGTTTCGCGACCAGCAATTTGTCATTCACAATAGCTTGTAGCGTGTTCCAGTGGTCATGTGCTGGCAGTCCACGATCGTATTTGATGGAGAATTTTCTCGGTGACAGCGTTTTCTCCGGCGGTAACGGCTTCCATTAATGAATCGCGAGGTGCCCGAAGCACAGTGGTGCCATCGAGGACCGGTCGTATGTAGGTGCAGTTCTGTTGATTTGCATACTGCGGACGATCAGCATGAGTACGACAGTCAGATGCAATGATGTGTGTAGCGTCGAGGTCTGCTGTTTGAGCAAAAAGAATAGGCAATGCGTCACTGATGCCACCGTCCGTAAAATTGCAATGCTGTCCTTCGAATTCGACCGGCTGTGGCGGAAACATGTTGGGGATTGAGGCGCTCGTTGCGACCGCATTGTAGAGTGAAATATTGCTGTGCGAACGGGTGGTCAGGTAGCGCGGGCAATTGTGGGTCAGATCATGGCAGACCACCCCGATAGATCGAATGCCGTGATGAAGTTGGTCGAATCGACACGACTCAAGTTGTCTGAGTCTTCTCGGAATGACGCCGGCAAGGGGTTCAAAAAACCATCGGAGCCGACGGTGGGTGCGCAAGTTCAGGCTATGCGCCACAAGATGTCGCCCTTTAAAAAGTACGGCTTCGTCAATTAATTCGTCAGTGTTCAATCCGACGGCTGCGTAGTACGCAGCAATTACCGCGCCGGCACTCACGCCAACAATGCTATCGAGTGGAATATTTGCTGCCGAGAGGCGACGAAGGACTCCGAGATGTGCTGCACCACGAAGACCGCCGGCTGACAGCACGAGACAAAGGCGGGGCAAAGAAAATACCTAGGATTCGAAAAATACGGGAGCAATAACCGTTACTCGTTGGATATTACTGTATTCCGCGGACGTGGCAATTAATGTTTTGCTTTTCTGTTTGACTCAGTCGTTGTCGGTGACGGCTTCGACTTGGGCTGCCACGAATTCGGCTGCGTCGCCGACAGAGCTGCCTGCTTTTTGTATGTTCTGTTTTACGGTCGGCCCGTGTTTTTCGACTTTTCCTGCTAGCCAGGCTCGTGTGTCTGACCCACTCGCTGGTGCGACGAGTAGGCCAACGCCGACCCCGACAAGTCCCGCGAGCAGCGCCACAACGGATACTCCGAACAACCGTCTTAAGAGATTCATCATTGCTAATTGGTATCGGTCAGTAGTTCGTAACCCGACAGGGTCGCGCCTGATCATTCCTATATGCTTAGGGGACAAGAATTCGGTAATCACGTCACGATGACCAAGCCCAGTCGCTATTTGATTTTGCTGCCGATCATTGCTTCGATGGCTACTGACTGTAACGAGTCGCCACGCGGAGTACAACCAACACAGATTGTTACAGCAGAATTTCGCCTTCGAAGCGAACCCGCAGTCATCCCGCCGGCGGACAGCCAACGAGCTTTTCAGGATTGTCTGACACGGATGAAATCCGTGACCAATATAGTTCCAAGTTGGAGAAACGGGGATGTGGTCGTGCTCAATGAGTCAGAGCCGAATGTTTTTACAATGCGATTTAATGACGTTCCGATTGGCATCAATAACACGATGACTGTTCGTGATGTCAATGAGTGTCGTCGTAATCCTGATGGTGATGCCAGCGTGGTTACAGGAGTGACTATTAACGGTACTTCGATTCAGAGAGTTGTACCGAATACAAACACTCTGACGTTTATTCTTGAAGCAGACGGGACGGTGTCCTCCCCCCCGCTGGCGACAAACTGACTAAGTAGAGTGACTGGTTTACTTATGCGCACCGCCGCGTTCGTGATCCTGCTGGTCTTTGCCAGCCTAGGGCCGGTGTGGGTGAAGGCACAACCAGGTGATGCTCAAATAGTCAGTGCAATTCGGCAAGAAGGGTTCGAGCGGTCTCAAGCGATGGAGACGGTTAGCTGGCTTAGTGACGTATTCGGACCACGTGTTACGGGCACACCTTCTATTGAGGCTGCAAAGGATTGGGCGGCAGAGCGGATGCGACGGTGGGGGCTCCGTGTTTATGAGGAACGGTTTCCATATGGTCGTGGTTGGTCATTAGAACGCTTTCACGCCCATTTGGTTGCGCCACAAACTATGCCCATCATTGGGTACCCACGGGCGTGGACAACCAGTACAGAGGGCGTTGTCACTGCGGATGTTGTGCGGGTTGCAATCTCATCACGTGATGACCTGGAGCAATACCGGGGCACGCTGAACGGAAAGATTGTTTTGACGCAACCGCTGCGGCGTGTCGAGATGCTCGAAGGTGAGTTGGTACTGCGACTGGACGATGAATTATTGGCCGATGTTTCTGAGGCGCCTCAAGGAACCTCGGAGCAGAAGGGAAGTGGCGGTACAGGAACCAGACTTGATGAGTACGTCTATCGATTTTTCGTTGAGGAAGGCGTGGTCGCGGTCTTGGATCGTGGTAGCGATGTGTCGCTTGTCGGAGGGGCTCCACTAGGTAGTGATCTCGTTTGGCCGACGCAACGAACCGACGGCGGGACGATATTCGTCGGAACAGGCGGTTCTCGCGCGGTGGATGCCGGGACTGTCGTTCCGTCGGCAACGATTGCCGTCGAACATTACAACCGCCTGGTGAGACTTCTGGATCTTGATGTGCCGGTGCGGGTCGAGGTCAATATCCAGACTCGGTTTCACGAAGAAACGCGGCCGAATGGGTTCAATTTGATCGCAGAGCTTCCCGGGACGGACCTCGCTGACGAAGTTGTGATCCTCGGTGCTCACTTTGATTCGACGCACGCCGCGACCGGTGCCACAGACAATGCTGTTGGGGTCGCGGCGATGATGGAAGCGGTTCGCATACTCCAGACACTCGATGTGCAACCAAGACGAACCATTCGTGTGGCCTTGTGGGGCGGAGAGGAAGAGGGCTTACTCGGGTCGCGCGCATATGTTCTGCGTCACTTTGGTGATGCGAACAGTCAGATCCTGAAATCCGGTCACGAGACTGTCTCGGCGTACTACAACATCGATAACGGCACCGGTCGTATTCGAGGTGTCTGGTTACAGGGAAATGATGCTGTTGAGCCGATTTTTAAACGGTGGATGAGTGAGTTAACGGATCTTGGGGTAACCACCATTGGTCGACGTTCAACACGAGGCACGGATCACGTACCCTTTGACGCAGTTGGCTTACCGGGGTTTCAGTTTATTCAGGATCGCCTCGAATACAACTCACGCACGCACCATTCAAATATGGATGTGTTCGATCGTGTGCAAGGTGAGGATTTACGTCAGATGGCTGTTGTGACGGCGATCTTTGCTTATCGTACTGCGATGCGCGATGAGCGCTTGCCACGAAAAGACTGAGATAGACTCGGGTCGTAGGATGTAGATTTGAATAGGAGGAAGTGATCGATGCTTAGGAACTGGGTGGGTGTATCTCTAGTGAGCGCGGCAATTAGCGTGGTTAGTTGTGGCGGGGGTGCCGGCGAGTCGGGTAGTGCAGCCGATGCGTCCTCAGATATGCCTGCAGCCGAGCTGCCAATTATTGCGCTTGATGATGTAAAACCGAGTCAGAGCGGAGCTGTAAGTCAGGAAATTGCAAACACGTCGATCACTATTACCTACGACCGGCCTGTTGCGCGTGGTCGAGAACTGTTTGGAGGAATTGTTCCTTTTGGAGACATTTGGAATCCAGGTGCGAACGACGCGACGGCTATTGAGTTGAGTCGCGACGTGACCATTAATGGCAATGCCCTGGCCGCTGGGAAATACAGCCTGTGGGCCATCCCCGACCCAAACCGTTGGACCATCATCTTTAATTCTCAGGCGGACGTGTATCACACGCCATACCCAGGTGAAGAAACGGACGCACTGCGCTTTATGGCCTCACCTCGATTGGGTGAGCATATGGAGACGATGGCGTTCTACTTTTCGGCGGTGGAAAAGAAAACGGCTGAACTTCGACTGCATTGGGGTGACACGTTTATCCCGTTTGAAATTGCCGTTCCATGATCCGATGGCAGGACACGATGGAGGCAAGGTCGGGCGTCGTGACTTTCTCCGCGTCAGCGCGTTGACGCTCGGAGCGACGGCTTGCGGTTCGACGGATGGTGATCGTTCGGACAAAACACCAGCATTGGTGCGAGACGTACCATCTGATTTCCAGCTTGACGAAACAACGATTGCCGACGTGACGGCATCGATGCGATCTGGCGATCGAACTACTAGAGCCATTGTGAGCCAGTACCTTTCTCAAATCGACCAACTCGATCGTCAGGGGCCGATGTTGCGGAGTGTGATCGAGACGAATCCTGAAGCATTAACTATTGCGGAACGATTGGATCGTGAGCGTGACGCGGGTACGGTTCGGTCGCCACTCCACGGGGTGACGGTCTTATTAAAAGACAATATCGACACAGCCGATCAGATGACAACAACCGCGGGGTCGCTTGCGTTGCAGGGGTCGATTCCGTCCGACGATGCAACCGTTGCACGCCGTCTACGTGAGGCAGGTGCTGTGCTTCTAGGGAAGGCGAATTTGAGCGAGTGGGCAAATTACCGGTCGACTCGGTCATCAAGTGGATGGAGTGCTCGTGGAGGCCAATGCCGCAATCCGTATGTGCTTGACCGCAGTCCATGCGGGTCAAGTTCGGGGTCAGGAGTGGCGGTAGCAGCCAACCTCGTTACGGTTGCCATTGGCACTGAAACGGATGGCTCCATTGTATGTCCAGCTTCTGCCAATGGCATTGTTGGTATCAAACCCACAGTTGGACTTGTGAGTCGATCTGGAATTGTGCCGATATCGGTGACACAAGATACGGCTGGACCGATGGCTCGCTCTGTACGGGATGCGGCTGTTGTACTTGGTGTGATCGCTGGTATTGACCCTCGAGATCCGGCGACCGAGGAGGCAGAGACTCGGGGTCTTGCCGACTACACGCCGTATCTCGATGAGGACGGTCTTACGGGTGCACGGATTGGAGTGCAACGGAGTGCATTTGGATTTCATCCATTGGTGGATCGATTAATGGAAGATGCAATAGATCTGATGCGCGAACGCGGTGCCACAATCGTAGACCCGATTTCCCTCCGACCCAGTGCAACCATGCGGCGCGCTGAGGTCGAAATCATGGCATATGAATTCAAGGCCGGATTGAATGACTACCTGGCTGCTTTACCTGAGACAGAGGTTCGCTCACTCGCAGATCTCATCGCCTTTAACGAAGACCACGCGGTTGAAGAGATGCCGTATTTTGGGCAAGAACGTCTTATTGCTGCAGAACGGCGCGGGGATTTATCAGAGTC
>JAKUTI010000010.1 GCA_022448765.1 Pseudomonadales bacterium | reverse complement strand
TGGTATCGAAAGTGTCGATTATGATGCGGATATAGACGTGTTAACTGGTTATTGATGCCAATCTTTTTAGATGCATGTTCTGGCGCTGACACGCCATATACGCCTATATGGCTTAATCGTCAGGCGGGGCGTTATATGCCGGAATACCATGCATTGAAAGGCGATACCCCCAGTCTGGATTTCATTAAGAATCCTTCTCTTGCGGCGAAAGCGACTTTGGACGCGCAACGAATACTAGGCGTTGACGCGGCAATAATGTTTGCCGACTTGCTCCCGGTGCTCGAGCCCATGGGTCTTAATCTCGATTACAAACCGGGCGTTGGTCCTGTGTTTGAAAATCCGTTGCGCGACCAACAAGCGATAGAAGCCCTAACCGTCGTTCCCGCCGAAGAGGGGTGTGGATACATCGTAGAAACTCTGGGCCGCATACGGAGTGACTTGCCACACGAAGTTGCGCTCATAGGGTTCGCGGGCGCTCCGTTCACGCTTGCGTGCTACGCGGTTGAGGGAAAGAGCTCTCGAAATTACGCTCATGTGAAGAGGCTAATGTATGACCACGAGATGCTGTGGCAATCTCTGATGGACAAACTCGTGGATACGGTCGCCGACTACGTGAGATTGCAGATCGCGTCCGGGGCACAAGCCATCCAGCTGTTTGACAGCTGGGTTGGATGTTTATCAATGGCCGACTATGAGCGTTATGTGGCTCCAGCTACAAGACGGCTGATGCTGAGCATCCAGGGGAAGGTGCCGATCATTTACTTTGGAACAGGCAATGCGCATTTACTCGATGCGATGTATGCCACTGGGCCGGATCTAATGGCGCTCGATTGGCGAGTTCCCTTGGTTGGGACGTGGGATCGTTTGGGTAGTCGAGCGATCCAGGGTAACTTAGATCCAATCGCGCTTTGTGGCCGGTCGAGTAGCATGATCAGCCGAGCGCGAAACCTCCTAAATGAAGTAGGAGGACGCCCGGGACATATATTTAATTTGGGTCACGGTATCGTCCCTGATACGCCGGTCGATAATGTTAAGCGACTGGTCGATTTTGTACACGAAGAGTCCACACGCTGACGTAGGTGCTCATCGTTTACAGAACAGGGTTTTGGGTGCCGCTGGCTTCATGTACGTATCTAGCGCTTATCCGGGCCCATACCCAGACGTCGTTCAATATCCCGACGTCTCATTGCACGTTTTTGCACTGGCTTACCTCACCCTTGCTCTCGTTCTTGCATACTTTGATATCGATCGAATTCTGCCGACGGCCGGGGCTAGAATTCTCTGGATTCCATGTGCATGGATGTTCTTTTATTCCGTTGCGCTAGAGCTAGCACAAGCGTTCATACCCGAACGTCAAGCCGAAACCCTCGTCCTGCTTTGGGACGCGATCGGTATCGGGCTCGGGCGGGTTTGCTATAGGGGTTATGCAGGAATTCGCCGCGTCCGAGCGGACAAGGTCGTTTAAACATTGAATAGGGTGAACCTACTTTGTCTTGGGCAAAGGACCGAGGTTGTTGATACCGTAAGTTTTGTCTAGAGGTATTTGTCCGTCACCGCACCTTCGCTTGCTGAAGAAACGAGTCGGGCGTACTTGGCAAGTGTCCCCCGATCGGCGTATGGCTCGGGCGCGCTCCATGCCTTGGCCCGGTGTGTGAATTCCGTTTCAGGGATGTTGAGGTTGATTTCCTTCTTCTCTGCGTCAATGGTGAGTTCGTCGCCGTCCTGGATTAGGCCGATGGGCCCGCCGTCGAATGCCTCAGGGGTCACGTGACCGACCACGAAACCCGAGGAGCCCCCTGAAAATCGACCATCCGTAATCAGGGCAACTTTGCCAGCGAGACCACGGCCGTTAATGGCACTAGTTGGGCTTAACATTTCGCGCATACCGGGACCACCTCGGGGCCCCTCATATCGCACGACCACAACGTCGCCAGACTTTACGGTCCCATCCATGATCGCTCGCATAGCGGCCTCTTCACCGTGGAACGTTCTTGCTGTTCCCGTGAAGCGCAGACCTTCATTGCCCGTGATTTTTGCGACAGCGCCTTCGGGCGCGACGTTTCCGTAAAGCACCACAAGATGGCTATCCTTCTTGATCGGATTTGATAGGGGGCGAATAATTTCTTGATCCGCCGGATACGGCTCGACTTCTACCAAGTTTTCTTTGAGGGTCTTCCCGGTAACCGTTAGGCAATCCCCATGCAATAGGCCGGCTTCGAGCAACGTTTTCATGAGCGGCTGAACGCCACCAATATGGATAAGTTCTGACATTGCGTATTGACCCGCGGGGCGCATATCCGCAAGTACGGGAACGTTTTTTCCAATGCGAGTAAAGTCGTCGAGTTCCAACGGAATCTTCGCCGCGTGTGCAATTGCTAATAGATGAAGCACTGCGTTTGTCGAACCCTCCAGGGCGATTGCGACGACGATAGCGTTTTCAAAAGCTTCTTTGCTAAGGATGTCGGAGGGTTTAATTCCTTGATCGATTAATTGCGAAACCGCGGCGCCAGCGTCAAAGCTGTCCTGACGCTTCTGTTCGCTCACTGCCTCTTGTGCAGAAGAATTTGGCAGGGACAAGCCGAGCGCTTCAATAGCGGAGGCCATTGTGTTCGCAGTGTACATGCCCGCACACGAGCCGGGCCCAGGAATAGCTGTTTGTTCGACCTCTTTGAGTTCGATGTCCGAAAGCGAACCCTCCGCGTGTGCACCCACGGCCTCAAACACTGAAATAATGTCGCGGCGATTCGTCCCCGTCTGAATGGTGCCGCCGTATACGAACACGCTAGGTCGATCCATTCGAGCCATCGCCATGGCGCATGCCGGCATATTCTTATCGCATCCGCCAATGGCAACAAACCCGTCAAAGCCTTGTGCGCCAACGACTGTCTCGATGGAATCCGCAATAACTTCGCGTGATACCAGCGAATAGCGCATTCCTGGAGTGCCCATGGAAATGCCGTCGGAAACCGTGATGGTGTTAAACAGCACGCTCTTAGCTCCCGCTTGATCCGCTCCTTTCGCGGCCGATTCCGCCAGTTCATTTATGTGTATATTGCAAGGGGTTACGCGGCTCCACGTCGAGGCAATACCGATTTGGGGTTTTTTGAAGTCGGCCTCACTAAAACCGACGGGATAAAGCATGGCGCGGCTGGGCGCTTGTTCAACGCCGTCGACAACGATGGATGAGTAGGGTCTCTTGTTGCTCATGGTAAAAGCTGTTCTAGTCGTTCCTCAGAGTCTGCGATGGTACTGGTATACGAAGAGGTTGGGGAAACTTGTCAGCGTCACGAGAAGCCCCGATATCTGACATTGAGAGGGATCCTTACAAATTGGATTGTCAGGATGCCAGGGAACCGCCCCAATCTGCCGTCTTTCGAGCTGTAGACTTTGTTTAGCAGCAATACTGGCGAATGACTTTTTCTAACGTCTCACGAGCGAGGGGCAATTCATTTAAATCCAGGTATTCGTTTGGTTGGTGGGCTTGGTCGATGGAGCCTGGACCAAAGATCACGGTTTCCATGCCGAGACTTTGGAGGAAGGGTGCTTCGGTACCGAAAGCTACAGTCCCCAGGGTCCGTCGGCTTAGGGTCCCTAAAGTTCGTGCTAACTCGCCATCACCGGACGTCTGATACGCGGGCACGTCGTTAATTTGGTTTATCGAAAGTCGCGTTCCGTGTGTGGCCATCGTTTTGATGAGGCGATGTTGAATGGTGTCAACCAACGCTTTGTTTTCCATTCCAGGTAGTAGCCGCAGGTCGATCTGTAATTCGGCTTTTTCGCAGATCCGGTTAGGGCTGTCACCGGCGTGCAAGCAACCTAAATTAAGGGTCGGGATTTCGATCTCAAAATTTGAGTTTGTGTGTGATTCGGCCAATTCTCGACGGTAGACGAGCAAATCTTCGATTACGGCATGCATGGCGTCGAGCGCGTTGGAGCCGAGTTTTGGATTGGAAGCGTGTCCCCCAGCTCCCTCTACGGTGATGGATAGTGCTAGAACGCCTTTGTGGGCGATGATCGGCTGCAAGCCCGTCGGCTCACCGATGATTGCGGCGTCTGCTTTTGGTCTTCCGTCGCGCAGCAATTGTCGGGCACCGGCCATTGAGGACTCTTCATCGGACGTCGCCAGAATCGTCAGTGGTTTCTTAAGCTTCTGGCTATGGAAAAGTGATGCCGCTTCCAAAGCGATCGGAAAGAAACCTTTCATGTCACAGGTGCCGAGACCATGGACGACCGAACCAATTTCGGTAAGTGTGTAAGGGTCCGTGCCCCAGTATTCTTCGTCGCAAGGTACCGTATCCGTATGACCGGATAGAACCAGACCACCCTCACCGGCACCAAGAGTGGCGATCAGGTTGGCCTTCCCCACTTTGCCAGAAATAGGCAGAACGTCGACGACGAACTTAAGGCCTTGTAGCCAATTCGCGAGGTGATTGATCACTGCCAGATTACTTTGATCGTGCGACGTAGAAACGGAGCTTGTTGAGGGCTCGGCAACAAGGGTTCGCAACATAGCAATTGTGTCGGGTAGTTTCATCCAGCTCGTCGTGTAAAACGAGGAGGGCATTCTGCACAGGTTGTGGTCGCGGGTCTAACGGTGGTATCCGACTAAGCCTACCAAGTCGAGATCGTATCGATATAGGAATGCGTAAATCGGCCTCGATGTGTGTAGAGCACTATTGCGCTAGTCTTGTCCGTTGTAATACGGAGCAATCATGTTGACTGAAACGAGCTTCGCAGACCGCGACGGTGCCATCTGGATGAACGGCGAGATGATAGATTGGCGAGACGCCAACGTGCACGTGCTTACGCATACATTGCACTATGGAGTTGGAGTATTCGAAGGTGTTCGCGCCTACGACACGCCAAACGGACCAAGCATTTTTAGACTGCGCGATCACACACGACGCCTTTTCGACTCTGCCCAGATTTTGCGGCTTGATATTCCTTTCAGTGAATCGGACCTAAATGAAGCCCAAAAGGAAGTTTTTGCAGTCAACCATTTGAATGAAGGATATTTACGACCAGTCGCATACCTAGGATCCGAGGCCATGGGATTGCGAGCAGACGGACTTACCGTCAACGTCGCGATCGCTTGTTGGCCCTGGCCAGACTATATGGATCCGCAGTCTCGGGAGACGGGTATTACCGTGCGGACGTCTTCATACACTAGGCATCACGTCAACATAACCATGTGCAAAGCAAAGGCTAATGGAAATTACATCAACTCAATCATGGCCCTTCGAGAAGCGATCGACAGTGGCTGCGACGAGGCGCTTCTTCTCGATAACGAAGGCTATGTTGCGGAGGGTAGCGGAGAAAACTTTTTTCTCATAAAAAATGGAGTCCTCCATACACCCGAACTAACCTCGTGCCTTCCGGGTATCACTCGCGACACTGTCTTGGTATTTGCTCGAGAACTGGATATTCCGATAATTGAAAGGAGAATTACTCGGGACGAGGTCTACATTGCCGATGAAGCGTTTTTCACTGGAACAGCTGCTGAGGTTTTGCCGATTCGCGAACTTGATGGGCGAGTGATTGGTCACGGAAAACCCGGGCCGGTAACTCTTCGACTGCAATCACTTTATTTCGACCAGGTTCGTGGAAAACGTGATGCACATCCAGATTGGCATGTTTTGGTCAGGGATGATGCTTGAAATCACCCATCTGCGCAGCTTGAACGAACTAGTAGTTTCGGGTCCCTTCGGGCATGGTCTTGAACCGGCGATGCACCCATAGGTACTGGGCCGGGTCACGGCGGATCTCGTTTTCAATTACTGCATTCATGACGGTTGCATCGGCGACTTCTTCGCCTGTCGGGTAATTCTCGACCCGGCGCAAACGCACCGACCACGAATAATCGGACTCGTCTCTGAAGTGACTCATAAAAATAACGGGTGAGCCGGAAATTTTTGCGAGACGACTCGTCACGTTGATCGTAGCCGCCGGAATCCCAAAAAACGGAGCAAATACTGAATGTCGACGCCCATTGTCTTGATCAGCGGCGTACCAAATCGTTCGAAATTGACGCAATTGGCGAACTATTGCCCGCATATCGCTTCGTTCGATGACGAGACCGTATAGGGCCTTCCTGCGACGTAAGCTAATGTAGTCAACCACAGGATTTCGGCTTCTTCGGTAAATGCAATCGAAGTCGAAGTGAGCTGCTAGAAATGCACCTCCTAGGTCTAGTACCGCGAAATGAGCGCCCACCAAGAGTACGCCTTTACCCTCGTTTACGGCCGTTTCCAACACGTCCAATCCATGGAATCGTACTCGTGGAAGTAGCTCATCGAGCGGGCGAAGCCAAGTGTAAGCCGTCTCAATGACTGCGATCCCGGTGGACGCGAAGACCTCCTTCAAGAGACCCTGTTTCTCTTCGGCGCTGAGATCTGGGAAGCATAGGTCGATGTTTTTTGCAGCGATCCTCGCCCGCCTCCCACCAATGCGTTGAAATAAGGTTCCGATCAGTCGACCCAACCGAAATTGGTAACGTACGGGTAGACGAACAACAAGAAAGGCAATGGCAATCAGCAGCCAAGTCGGCCAATGAGCCGGTGACACGAGTCGAAACGGCATAGCATCTTATTCTAGCAGCCTGGATCCCAAGGCCTATAGCAGGCTCGAATGGAAGTGAGTGCCGGTGTATAAGGACGGCCAGCTTGCTTTGATGGGATTTCTTTGTCGGAACTGATGTACAGGGTGTTGTCGCGTGTGGCGTTGCCGTTTGTTTGGGTGCGCCTCTGGATCCGGGGTCGGCGTGAACCGGCATACCGGGAGCGACGGCGCGAACGAATGGGATTCGTTGCGGAGTCGATACCGCGTAAGGGGGTCTGGTTCCATACGGTGTCTGCGGGAGAGACGTTAGGTGCTATACCTCTAATTCGCGCTGTTAAGAAGATGACGCCGGATGTCCCGGTCTTGGTAACAACAACGACCCCAAGTGGTTCGGAGGAAGTCAAGAAGCACCTGGGAATGGAGGTGGCACATTGTTATTGCCCCTATGACTTTCCGAAGGCCGTGTGGCGTTTTATGGACAGCGTTGAGCCGATAGCGTTAGTGCTTATGGAAACGGAGTTGTGGCCGAACATTATTCGCGAGTGTCGACGACGAGACGTTCCGGTCTATCTCGTTAACGCACGGCTTTCTGAACGTTCGGCCATAGGTTATCGACGTATAGGTACTCTCATGGCCAGTGTTCTTAAGAGCGTGACGCACATTTATTGCCAATACCAAGACACTGCCGATCGCTTCGCGGTATTAGGTGTTAAACGTGAGATGTTAAGTGTGACGGGAAGCGTTAAGTTCGACGTTCAATTGCCCAACGACATCAATTCGCGAAGAATAGCGTTTGAGAATAATTGGCAATTTGGGAAGAGATTTTGGATTGCGGGTAGCACCCATCCACGCGAAGAAGAAGTGGTTCTGCAAGCCCACAAACTGTTGATTCGACAACACGACGACCTGTCATTGATCTTGGTGCCTCGTCATCCGCCGAGGGCGTCAGATGTCGTGCAATTGGCGAGGGGGTTCGGTTTCGACACTAGAGTTTTGTCAAGCGAACCTGAGCCCAGTGACGTGCTCGTAGGCGACGAAATGGGAACCTTGGTATATCTATATGCGGCCGCTGAGGTCGCCTTCATCGGCGGGAGTCTTGACGATACGGGTGGACATAATCCGATTGAGGCGGCACTGCACGGTGTGCCGATGGTGATGGGTCCAAGTCGGGTCAACTTTGCTGAGGTCGTGCACCGATTTGAGACGGCAGGCTGTCTACATTTAGCTGTTAGCGCGGAAGAACTGGCAAGTAGGGTGGATGCTTTGCTGAAAGATTCCGACCAAAGAAAGATTGAAGGGCGTGCCGCACGTGAGGTGGTGTCGAATAATCGGGGAGCAATTGAGAGGGTTGCCGGTGATCTTAGTCGTCGTCTTGAAGATTAAGGTTGGAGCGCAGACGGGTCGTAGTAGGTCTTAGCGCCCTGACAATGTCGTTAGTTTCCGCACGGGGTCGTTTGAGTCCGTATATGCGCTGATTTCAAGGATATCTTCTTCCGAAAGAACTCCCGTGGTCTGTTTTAATCGCAATAGGTTGAGGACGTAGTTGTATCTTGAGTCTGCGTAATCGTATTGCGAAGAAAACAGGTTCTGTTGTGCCTGGAGCAATTCAACAATGTTACGCGTGCCAACCTCATACCCTGTTCGGACCGCTTCGAGAGCTGATTCCCGTGACTTAATGGCCTTAAGGCGTGCCTCGACACGAGCCACATCTGTCATTACAGCTCGGAAGAAATTTCGAGTGTCTCTGGCCGTCGTCAGTTCTCGTTCTCTCAACCGTTCCCTGGACTCCTGAACGCGATGCCGCTGTTCGGTAAAGCGGGAATGCACAATGCCACCTTGAAATAGAGGCATTGAAGCCGAGAGTGAATAGGTGTTGCCCGACGTTCGATTTCCATAGAAAGACAGCCCACCGGAGAAGCTCTCGTTGTAACCCGCGCTAAAGTCTACGGTGGGTAGATGCCCCGAGAGTCGTGCACGCAAGCTGCTCTCTGCGGAGCGTAGCGCGTCGCGTGCGGATTGGAGTTGCGGGTTGCTCGTCAACGCGACGTTGGTCCACTCGTTTTCGTCTCTTGGATCCGGATTCACAATAGGCAAACGAGCGCTCAACCGGTCGATGGCATCGAAGCCTGTTCCGGTAATGGTGGTCAAGCTTTCGAAATAGATACCCTGGTCGCCACTGAACTGAATTCGATTGACGACGGCGTTGTCGTAGGCGGCGGTAGCTTCAAGTACATCTGTTATTGCTACGAGACCTACGTCAAAGCGTTGTTGGGTTTGTTCAAGTTGACGTTTTACTGCTTCCTCGGTTGCCAAGGTTGAATCGAGCCGTGCTTGTGCACGGAGAACATTGAGGTAGGCCTCCGCAACTCTCGTGTAAAGGGCTAATTGAGTCGTTTGGTAGTCCGAGTCAGCCTGTGATGAAAGTGCTTTCGCCGACCGCCAGTTAAACCAGCTCGCCACATTAACAATTGGTTGTCTCAGATTGACGGACCAGTTATGACCTTCGAAGTCTTCATCTTCAGGCTGGTATGTCTGTCCAAAGGTCGGGCTTGCTGGATTCATGTCGAGTCGGGATCCGTAAGCTCGCGTTTGCTCAGATTTGGACCCCGAGGCCGTCACTGTAGGCAACAGTGACGCGCGTGATTGCACCACCGCCTGCTTTCGCGCCAATCGTCCCGCAACTGCCGCGCCTAGGACCGGATCGTTGTCCCTGGCAGCTCGGTAGACGTCTTCAAGGCTAGCGCCATGCGTCAAAGCGCTTAGCGTTAGCAGAATGAAAGTAATAAGAATGAACTTCATGTGGCGGGCTTCGCGGGGCAAGCGCGCGATTCTACCAAATAAGTGGAGGGGTTTTTGTCCATTCGATAAAGAGCCGTTGCCTGGACGATGGATGAGGCCTTTGAAGTAATTTATGCCGCTCATGTGCACGTGTTACGCTCACTAAAAATGTAACCTATGAGTTACATTTACTACAAGCGAATGGTAACGTCAAGGTTACATTTGGTCTGATGGAGGCTTTCTACTTTCTACCTCGAGGGCCTGCAGTTAGAATCCAGGCTTCATGGTTGAAGTTTTAAGGCCCGTGAGAAAACTCCGACGCTACACGATTGATCTCGTCGAGCACATGGCCGAATGTGATCAAAATTACGCGCGAGTCATGAAGTTATTCCCAGACCATGCGCGTATCGACCATCGAGATCTACAGCTTTGTTTTGGGGAAGAAGTCCTAAACGTCCGCATGAGTGTGCTTGAACGAAGTCGATACACGTCGGTTATTTTGTTGACGCAACAAGCGTCCACTATAGCTCCTTCGGGCCGTATTCGTATTCGCGTGTACCACGATGCAAAGTCGGCGGAGGTGATTGAGATTCAGAACCAGCGGCGTTTCGACGCTGTATATGAGTACCCGAATCCCAAGATGCGTCAACGGGACGAGAAAAAGCAAATTAATCGCTTTTTGGGTGAATTTCTCGGGCTTTGTATGACGTTTGGTGTGTCGAACGCGGTACCCTATGAACAACCCATGACGACCCAAAGATGAGGCACCATCCAGAAGCTCGATAGGGAACACCGATAAACGAAAAACCGAAAGTGGGTGACTCGCTGAGGGTATTGCAGGTAACGGACACCCATTTGTTTCCTACCATGGACGGCACTCTGCTCGGGATTAATACGTTCGAAAGTCTACGGGCAGTACTCGACCAAGCATTTCTTCAGGACTATCCGGATGTGTTGATCGGTAGCGGTGATATCGCGCAATTTGCAGAACCGGCGACCTATCGGCTGTTCCTAAACCTTGTGCGTGAGTATTTCGTCGGTCCGATCTTATGTGTTCCAGGGAATCACGACATTGGAGCCACCTTTCGCCAGGAATTGCCGACAGCATCGATAGACCTGAATGGATGGCGCATAGCGGGGATCGATACGCATGTCGACGACGAAGTAGGCGGCCGCGTCGATGCGTCCCGGGTTGGCGAATTGATGAATGAAATTGGGAAGCATCCTGGCCCGGTCCTAGTGGTCGGACACCACGCACCGATCGAGATTGGGACGGCTTGGCTCGACGTACATTGTGTTGAAGGCGGAGAAGAATTGGTCGGGGTGTTAGTAAATGACGTACGCACTCGAGCATACATCTTTGGGCATATTCACCAAGAGTTCGACCGTACGCTAGGTGAAACGCGGTTCTTGGCCACACCGTCCACGTGTTTTCAGTTCGGGTCTGATCCGAAGCGATTCTCGGTTGAAACGACAAGCCCCGGGTTTCGCTGGCTTACTCTTGGTTCAAAGGGTTCTGTCGAGACAAAGGTTGGTAGGGCGGATCGCTTTGAAATGAGTTTGAATCTGAAAGACACGAAGCACTGATGGCAAAAGCATACTCAGCCGAGTCGATCCAAGTTTTATCGGGCCTCGAGCCTGTCCGTCGTCGACCAGGGATGTATACGGATACGTCGCGCCCTAACCACCTCGTGCAAGAAGTCGTCGACAACAGCGTTGATGAAGCCCTGGCTGGGCATGCTCGTGAGATCGAAGTGACGTTATTCGCAGATGGCTCTATTGAGGTGATCGACGATGGTCGAGGCATGCCCGTCGACGTTCACCCAGAACACAAGATTTCCGGAGTCGAGCTTATTTTGACGAAGCTCCATGCTGGCGGGAAGTTCGACAACGAGCACTACAATTTCTCGGGTGGTTTGCACGGGGTCGGAGTTTCTGTGGTCAACGCGCTATCCGAGTGGGTGATCGTGGACGTGAAGCGCGACGGCAAGCTTTACTCGCAGCGGTTTGAACGCGGCGTGCCAAAGGACTTGTTAAAGGCGATTGATTCGGTAGGTAAACGAAATACCGGGACGCGCATTCATTTCCTCCCTGACGAGGCGTATTTCGACACGATGCGTATAGCAGAAAATCCTTTACGGCACCTTCTAAACGCGAAGGCGGTGTTGTGTCCTGGCCTTACCGTAAGTTTTTCGGTTGAGGAGAAGAAAGGGCAGGCCGATACCCAAACATGGTGTTACGAAGATGGGCTGCGAACCTATTTGGGGTCGGGACTGGAGGGTGAGCGCGTTCCGACGGAACCTTTTGTTCATGCGGCTGAAGGCAATCAGGAAGCGGCGGAATGGGCCTTGCAATGGGTAATGGATGGTGGAGAACTCATTTCAGAAAGTTACGTCAATTTAATTCCGACCCCGATGGGTGGGACGCACGTCAACGGTTTGCGTAGTGGACTAGCGGAGGCACTTCGAGAATTTTGTGAGTTTCGTGATTTATTGCCTCGGGGGATCAAGTTGACGGGTGAAGATCTCTGGGATCAATGCGCTTATGTGCTTTCCACCAAGTTGGCTGAACCGCAGTTTACGGGGCAGACAAAGGAGCGTTTGTCCTCCCGTCAATCCGCCGTTTTTGTTAACGGCATTGCGAAAGACGCTTTCAGTCTTTGGTTGAACGAACATCATGGAGATGGAGAACGGATCGCGGAATTGGCCATCGCCAATGCGCAAAGACGAATTCAAGCGAGTAAGAAAGTTGCTCGCAAGAAGATTACTGCCGGTCCGGCATTGCCGGGCAAACTGAAAGATTGTGCGTCACAAGACGCAGACCGTTCCGAGTTGTTTTTAGTTGAGGGAGATTCCGCGGGCGGTTCTGCAACGCAGGCGCGAGATCGCGAATTTCAAGCGGTGATGCCTTTGAAGGGTAAGATTCTTAATACCTGGGAAGTCGATGGCTCTCAGGTGCTTGCGTCGCAGGAGGTACACGACATATCGATCGCGCTCGGTGTGGAACCCGGTGACGATAATTTAGATGGTTTGCGTTATCGCAAGGTTTGCGTGCTCGCGGATGCAGACTCTGACGGTGCGCATATTGCGACACTGCTTTGTGCACTTTTCTTGAAACACTTCAATGCGCTCGTCGTCGCAGGGCATATTTACATTGCCATGCCCCCGCTATATCGAATTGATCTAGGTAAAGAAGTCTTCTACGCGTTGGACGAGTCTGAAAAGGAAGGGATTCTTGACACGATCGCGGCGGAAAAGAAACGGGGCGTTCCGGTGGTACAACGTTTTAAGGGACTCGCCGAGATGAATGCTATGCAATTGCGCGAGACCACGATGGCCCCCGACACACGTCGATTGGTGCAACTAACCGTTGACTCCGAGAGCAAGACACACGAAACGATGGACATGATGCTTGCAAAAAAACGAGCGCAGGACCGTCGTACGTGGCTTGAGACAAAGGGAGATCAAGCAGCGATTGACTAGGTCAGATTCGAACGGAGGTAAACGATGACGTTAGATACGGCCGGAGATATCGAAGTTGTCCCACTGAGGTCGTATACGGAAAAGGCGTACCTCGATTATTCGATGTACGTGATCAACGACCGGGCGCTGCCTCACGTTGGTGATGGTCTTAAACCGGTTCAGCGGCGAATTATCTATGCGATGTCCCAAATGGGACTTAATCATCAGGCCAAGTTCGCGAAATCCGTACGAACGGTCGGCGAGGTGACTGGTAAATTCCACCCGCACGGAGATAGTGCTTGCTATGAAGCCATGGTGCTCATGGCGCAGTCCTTTTCGTTTCGATATCCGCTTGTGGATCCACAAGGCAACTTTGGTGCACCAGACGATCCCAAGTCATTTGGTGCTGCGCGGTATACCGAGGCTCGACTGGCACAACACGCGTCTTTGCTCTTGACCGAAGTGGCTCAGGGCACAGTCGATTTTTCACCCAACTTCGATGGAACTCGGGACGAACCTGATGTGCTTCCAGCGCAGATCCCGTTCATTTTGTTGAACGGTTGTACTGGAATTGCGGTTGGTATGGCCACCGATGTCTTACCTCACAATCTCGAAGAAGTGGTTGCAGCGTGTGTTTTGTTGTTGGATCGTCCTAAGGCGAGCCTTGGCGATATTTTGGCGTGCATCCGAGGCCCTGATTTCCCGTCGGAGGCTCGCATTATCAGTGATCAGAGCGAACTTGAAAGCGCTTACGAGACTGGACGGGGATCGGTTAAGACCCGCGCTCGATATGTCTTAGAACAAGGCGAGGTAGTCATAACGGCGCTACCTTATCAAGTCTCACCGGGAAAGGTACTTGAGCAAATTGCCCAACAAATGCAGGCAAAGAAACTTCCCATGCTGGCTGATCTTCGCGATGAGTCTGACTATGAAAACCCAACTCGTTTGATCTTAGTGCCCCGCTCTAATCGGGTTGATATAGATCGCTTGATGAGTCACCTATTTGCGACCACGGAACTTGAGCGTAGCCACCGCATGAATTTCAACGTTATTGCGTTGGACAAACGTCCTAGAGTTTTTGGTCTCAAAGAATTGCTTACAGAGTGGCTTAAGTTCCGACAGGAAACGGTGCGGCGTCGTATCGAATACCGTCTCGAACGGATCGCGGAACGTATACATATCGTAGAGGGATTGCTCCTCGCATATCTTAATTTGGACGAAGTCATACGGATCATTAGGGAGGAAGAAGATCCAAGAAATGAGCTGATTAAGGAATTTGATCTATCGGAAGTACAGGCAACATCAATTCTCGACCTTCGGCTCAGGCAACTCGCCAAGCTTGAGGAAGAGAAACTCGAAACTGAACGTGGGGAGCTAACGACTGAGTCGGCTGAGCTCAAGAAAATACTCGGCTCCAAAGCGCGGCTAAAAACGTTGATCAAGAAAGAGTTGAAGGCAGTAGCCAAGGAATACGGTGACATAAGGCGTTCGGAAATCGCGGTTGAGGAAGATGCTGTTGCCTATTCGGACGACGACCTGATCAGTAATGATCCGGTGACGGTGATTATGTCTGATAAAGGCTGGATACGGTCTGCAAAGGGGCACGACGTAGACGCCAAAGATTTGGTGTATCGTCCAGGAGATTCGTTTGCTGGTGCTGTGCATACGCGGCTTAACGAAAACTGTGTCTTTTTCGATTCAACGGGGCGAGCGTATACGTTGCAGTCGAGAACCTTGCCTTCGGCTCGCGGTCAGGGAGAACCGCTCACAGGTCGATTGAATCCGCCGCCCGAGGCTAGGTTCGTCGGTTTGGCTGCAGGCGACGTGCGGGTGCTTTTGGGCTCAGATGCCGGGTACGGGTTTGTCGGGCCTTTGAAAGAAATGGTGACGAAGAATCGATCGGGGAAAGCGGTTCTTAATGTGCCTCAAGATAGCTTCGCGTTGCCGCCGTCGATTGTCTTAGAAGACACGTTAGTCGGTGTGATTACCAATACGGGTCGATTGTTAGTATTTGAATTGAGTCAGGTTCCCGAGCTCAACCGCGGTAAGGGAAGTAAGCTGATGAACATTCCGATCGCGAACTTGAAAACCAGAGAGGAATACGTCGTTGCGCTTGCCACGTTCGGTGAGCGGGATCGGTTAATTTTGCGGGCTGGCCAGCGGCACCTAGGGTTACGGCTCCAAGATATGCAGAATTATTTGGGAGAACGGGCGCGCCGCGGAAGGAAGTTACCGAGAGGATTTCAAAAGATAGACCGGGTGGAGGTCGAACGTCATTAGCCGTTGACCGATCCTTGCCCCGAAAGTTACACGGCTTGAGCGATGATGAGTTCCGCTTGGCGCTCGATCAGTGATTGGTACGCGGGAGCAACCCCTTCGATTAGATGGTATCGATGAGAGGTTGAAATTAGAGAGATTGCGGCTGGGTTGTCTTTGATCTGTCCGATTATTCGCTCGTTGCTGCTAATACTTGCCATAACATCCTCGCTCACAGCGAGATGCCCGTCAGAGGCTAAAGCCGAGAGCAGCACCGCGTCACGGGCGTGGTCGGTAGATAACAGCTCGTCGAGCGCCTTGCAGACGGGCCCGACATGCAACCCAAATCGAAAGCGGATTTTGGGACGCTCTTCTGTGTAGTGATCGCGATTCATGCCGTCGAGCGATTTACTGAGTAGCAAGGCCGCGCAGACGACCTCGAAGCTCCGATCTTGTGCGTCGGTTTGATCGAAAGCGAGAGCAACCCCGGTTCCTTTCAGCGAAGTCGCTCGCGCGGCGTAGAGGTTTGCGACTCGGTTGGAACGAGCTGCAGCGATGGACATGGCCCTATCTCTGGCTTCGACTGGGAGACTAATCTGGTTAAACACGTTGACCACGAGTATGAAAACATTTGTTTGTGAGCCAATTCCCTCTTCAACCTGCGGATGGGATTCGGACAAATGACCCCGAAACGAAAGGCCGATCGTTACACCGATAACCGCGATTAATCCGGCCGCACACCACCCTAATGATCGAAGAAACTTGTCAACAAACGGTGTCCGAAACGCATCCGGGTTGATCATAATTCGTACATCCCCGGCGATAGTGTCTTGGACCCTAATCTTTTGACTAAACACGGGAAGAGTGGAACCAAGCGCGGAATTTCCGGCGACGGCAAGTAGTTGATCGTCAACGCTGTAAATACTTATGCCTTCGATTTCGTCGAACATCGACATGTCGTTAATAAGGCTGCTAAGGGCAAGGTTGTCGTTGCCTAACAGTGGTTTCACGGCAAGCTCCGAAAGCCGATCAGCTGCGGTACTCCCGAAGGTGTCTAGTCGAGACTGGCCTTGATCCAATTCCGAGAATTGCCAAACGGAGATAACTAAACAGATACCAGCGATATACGTCGCGATGACGCCGACTAAAAGCCTCTTGGACCCGGATAGGGTCTCGGTTAGTTCGACCCTTAGCATCGTCAATACCGTACTTGCATGGACTCAGAAGGAGAAATGACGTTCTTCCGCACCAACCGTCCCCTCGTTGAAGACGCGGACGTTGAAACCGTTGGATGCGCTCGCTTCATTTGACTACGTGAAAGGGTCGATTCGCGTAGATATTACTGGTAAAGAATCCGTCGCAATCAATTCTTTAGCGGGCCGCCCCGGGATTTCCCGGACCAACTTGGGAACCAAATATCCCGGTAACTTGCTCTGAATCGTCGTGTGCAAACGGGTCGCCGTATCAGTATCGACGTGGAAATGGGAGGTGCCTCTGACGCGGTCCGGCAAATGCAAGTAATAGGGGAGTATTCCGACCTCGAAAAGGGCTTCGGAGAGATCGCATAGAGCGACATCGTCATCATTTACGCCCGCGAGCAATACGCTTTGGTTGAGCAGGGTTATGCCGGCTTGCCGCAAGGCCGCGAACGCTATGGCGACATCCTTGTCAATTTCGTTCGCATGGTTGAAATGGGCAACGATCGTGGTACTTAGGCGTGTATTTACGAGTATCTCGATTAGTGGTCGGCAAACCCGTTGAGGTATCACGACAGGAAGACGAGTATGTATTCTCAATCGCTTCACATGCGGAATCGCTTCGATACTTGCTACAAGTTTGTTTAAGCGCTCGTCAGGCATGATGAGTGGATCTCCGCCGGACAAAATAACTTCGCGAATCGACGCGTCGTCCCTGACGTAGTCCAACATGGGAAAAGTAGTGTCGTGGCGATGTTTCGCGTACGAGAAGTCCCGCCGGAAACAATAACGACAATTGACCGCACAGTGTTCCGCTGCGATAACTAACACTCGACCTTGGTATTTATGCAGCAGACCCGGGATCGGAGCCGTGGATGCCTCAAGTAATGGGTCGGATTCGAAACCGACGGCATCGATTCGTTCAGCCAATTGGGGCATGACCTGACGCAAAAGGGGATCGCGTGGATCGCCATGATTCATGCGCGATATATACGGCATGGGAACCCGCATAGGAAATGTCGGGTCCGCATCCCAATCCTCGACATTGTCCGAAAGGCCAAGTATTTGGGCTAGATCCTGGACTTGTGTCACCGCGCCCGAAAGCTGTGTTTGCCATGTTTTGGCCTGCCAAGGAAGCGAATTCGACGGTATCATTTTGGCTTTACGGTTTGGACGAGAGATAGTGACAGCCTATTCTACTAATGAATTCCGTTCGGGATTGAAGGTTCTCTTAGAAGGCGAACCTTGCTCGATTCTCCAAAACGAATTTGTAAAACCGGGCAAAGGTCAGGCGTTTAATCGAGTTCGGTTCCGAAATCTCAAGTCAGGTCGCGTTTGGGAGCGGACGTTTAAAAGCGGAGAGTCCCTTGAAGCGGCAGACGTAATGGACCTAGATATGCAATATCTATACACCGACGGTGAGTTCTGGCACTTCATGCGTACGGACGGAAGTTACGAACAGGTTGCTGCTGATCAAGCCGCTATTGCTGAAGCAAAAGACTGGTTAAAGGAAGAGGACGTTCTGAGTGTAACGCTTTGGAACGACGAGCCAATATCTGTCACACCGCCCAATTTTGTCGAACTCGAAGTTAATAGAACCGATCCGGGAATGCGCGGTGACACGGCACAGGGAGGCAGTAAACCTGCGGAGTTGTCGACGGGAGCGATTATTAAGGTTCCTCTTTTTGTTGAAATCGGCGATGTCATACGCGTAGACACCCGTAGTGGCGAGTATGTGGGGCGCAGTAAGGATTGATTCCATGGCGCCCATCGTGTTCGTTGGACAGCCTGTTTGAGCGGGCGCGCGTGCTTGGGGTGGTGCGTGATTTTTTCGGCGAAAAAAATGTGCTTGAGGTCCAAACAGCGATACTTGCGCGTTACGGAGTGACCGAGCCGACCATCACGAGTTTCAAGACCGACTCGGGACATTACTTGCAAACGTCACCCGAATTTCAGATGAAGCGTCTTCTAGCAGCGGGGGCGCCGTCGATTTATCAGATATGTCCGGCTTTTCGGGAGGGCGAGGAGGGTCGCAACCACAACCCCGAGTTCGTCATTCTCGAGTGGTACCGGCTTGGCTTTGATTCACGTCAATTAATGCGAGAGGTTGCCGAGTTGGTTGATCTGATTTTGGGCTCGGGCGAATACCACTATCTTACGGTGGGCCATTTATTGGAGGCCGAATTCGACGTCGATGTTCACCACGATTCGGATTTGAGATTGGCCGAAGTCGCTCGGGATCACGGACTGGACAAACTCGTGGGCCGATCGGATGGAGTGGACTTTCTGGTTGCAACCGCCCTCCAGCGCCTACCTGCCGAACGTGTATTCATCACGAAATTTCCAGTCGACCAGGCCGCGTTAGCCAAGACAGAGGTTATGGGTAAAGCGATCGTGGCGGATCGCTTTGAATTGGTGATCCACGGAATTGAAGTTGCTAACGGCTATCACGAACTCACTGATGCGGACGAACTTCGGTGCCGTATGGATGCTGATAATCGCGAGCGCGAAGAGTCGGGGTTGCCTACATTAGGCCAAGATCCCTTCCTGTTAGCTTCTATGCGTGAAGGATTGCCGGCTTGTGCTGGGGTCGCGGTTGGATTGGATCGGCTATTGGCCTTGGCCGGTGACCATGATTCGCTCAGCGCGGTTATGGCGTTTCCGTTCGATCGCGTTTGAAGCCAATGCGTTCGCCCATTTTGACGGGAGACCCGGGCTCAAACTTATCCAATACCCCGAACGAAGATGGGACTAGAACGATTGCGGTAGATCCTAGGGTAAAGCGTGCTAGTTCCTCGGCGCGACGAAACTGCACACCTTCTGGTAAGCGCTCGACTCGTTGTCGAAAGGGAGATTGAGGACCGGGCCAACTCGTCATAATACTCGCCACAATTAGGGCTCCGACCAACACGAGCCGGACCTCTCCAAGGTCAGTTCGTAAGTTGCAAACAAGCCGCTCGTTTTGACAGAACAGGTTGGGGACACCTCGGACGCTTGGTGCGTTAACAGAAAACAGTTTTCCGGGAATTTCAATTGTCTTCGATAGGGTGGCGTCTATTGGGGCGTGCACTCGGTGGTACATGCTCGGATCTAGATAGAGGGTCAAAAACGAACCTCCATCAAGATCAACACAACATTGTCCCACCAGTTCCTCTACCGAATAAGTATGGCCTTTGGCTTGGAGTAACTTACCTTGGTCGATGGTCCCGAATTGCGAAACCATGCCATCGACCGGGGAAGTTATGATGCTGGAATCGGTAGGTGTTGCCCGTAGACCAGCCTTTAGTTCACGAGCAAAAAAATCGGCGAAGTTCTCGAATTCCTCTGGTGTTTCTCGCTCGGAGGTCGACATATCGACCTGGTAGCCGCGAATGAATAATCGAATAAGAGTATTTTTTATTGGGCGCCACCGGACCATGGCGAATACGCCCACGAAGTGCGTTATGAGCCGTTTTGGCAAAATCTGCTGCAGTAGCGCAAACATCACGCGCGTTTTGGCGGTCCTGTTTCGATAGGAGTGTCGGTTTGATTGCCCCATTCTGACCACGATCCATGGTACGCGCGGATGCGGGGAAAGCCGAGAAGGCGGGCGGCCATGTACGTGAGCCCGGATCGATGGTGGGTTTGACAATGAGTAATAATGTTTTTTGAACGCACGATGCCGTGTTCCTTAAGTAATGCCTCCGCATTGTTAATCAGTTTGAGGTGATCCTTTTCGTCCATGAGGTCAAGCCAATCGAGATGTCTCGCGCCCGGAATGTGCCCCGCCCTTGTGGCACTCCGCCGTGTCCCTTCGTATTCGTCAACGGACCGACAATCCCAGATGACAAGATCGGCGTCTGACAAATGAGGCTCAATGTCCTCGATTTCGGCAATCGGTGCAGAACTGATTGAGAGGTTGACCTGGTGTGGTTCCACAGAAGTTGGTGTTGTGACCAGAGGGAAACCGTCGGCTGCCCATGCGCGTATGCCGCCATTTAAGTAGGACCATTTTTGGTGCCCGATAACGTCCAGAGTCCATGCTAGGCGTCCGGCCCAGCCACCGCCTTCGTCATCGCAGACGACGATGTTTGTATCTGGCGCGTAACCAATACTTCCGAAAACCTGGTTAAGCTTATCAACGTGGGGCAGGCGACCTGGTGCTGGAGGAATGCCGCAGATTAGATCCTCTGGAAGAATAAGAACGGCCCCGGGGATATGGCCAGCCCGATATACTTCTATCGTGGTGACTTGAATGATTTGGAGTTCCTGAGTGTGCAGGAGCGACGAGAGTCGTTCCGCCGATAACAATGTTGGATGGGTAGCCATAAAGCCCGCGAGATAATAGCGTAGGCTTTGTTTTTTAGCTCACCAAGCGAGGAGTTTGGGTGTCTGGGAACATGATTTGGATGGATCTTGAAATGACGGGATTAGATCCCGAAATTAACGTCATTATTGAGATCGCGACAGTTGTGACAACGGCGAGTCTCGACATTGTGGCCGAGGGTCCGTCGCTGGCGATAATGCAGCCAAAAGGAAGCATGGACTTGATGGATAATTGGAACCAAAGTCATCATTCGGCGTCTGGGCTTATAGGTCGGATAGAGTCTGATGGCGTTTCGGAAGCTGAAGCCGAAGCAATGACCCTCGATTTTGTGAGTTCACACGTGGATCCTGGGGAAGCACCCCTTTGCGGTAACTCGATCTGGCAAGATCGACGATTCTTGGCGCGATATATGCCGAGCCTGGAGAGTTATCTTCACTATCGAATCATTGACGTCAGTACCGTTAAGGAATTGGCGGAACGGTGGGCCCCGGCTGTCGTAGACGAAGTGGTTAAGAAGGGAAATCATCGAGCACTCGACGATGTTTTAGAGTCGATTGAAGAACTCCGCCACTACCGAACACACCTATTTAAGCTGAGTTGAGTTTCTGAATTGCCCATTCAAGGTGCTCGCTGGATAGCGCGTCACTCGTTCGACGTGACTCCGTGAGTTTCTTCTTGACCGCTCGAATAAGGCCTGGAGTTGCTTGGGCGTTGCCGGAAGCGATGGCGAGGTTTCGGACCCACTGGGAATAGTTTATTCGGCGTAACGCCATGCCCTCCGTTCGCGCAAGAAAATCTGCTTGGGTCCATGCCAATAGCCCTATTAGGGTTGGCGCGTCGAGACCTTGGCGTGGGACGAAATCGGGCTCCTCGCTTGCGTGCGCAAAACGGTTCCAGGGACAGACCAACTGACAGTCGTCGCAACCAAATATGCGGTTGCCAATGGACTCGCGCAGCTCTTTGTCGATGACGCCTTTATGCTCGATGGTCAAGTACGAGATGCATCGGCGGGCGTCAAGTTGCTTCGGTCCAATAATCGCACCCGTTGGACAAACGTTGATACAGGCCTTACAAGCACCGCACTTATCTTCCTTAACCTCCGTATTTACGGGCAGTGGAATGTTTGTGAATATCTCGCCAAGAAAAAACCACGAACCAGCCGTTTCGTTTAGAACTAGCGTGTTCTTTCCGACCCATCCAATCCCAGCTTTGGCCGCTAACGGTTTTTCTAAAACTGGCGCAGAGTCCGTGAACGCGCGATATTGTCCGCCGGCGTGGAATTCAATTTGTTTAGCCAGTGCTCGGAGCCGACTACGAACGGTCTTGTGATAATCGCGACCAAGCGCGTAGTTTGAGATGTAGGCCTTATCCGGGCTATTCAACACATCGCCACGGGTGGCGGGCAAATAATCCATTCGGGCCGATAACACTCGCACCGTACCTGGTACGAGCTTAGATGGGTCGGTGCGTTTGCTTACATTACGGGCCATGTAACCCATATCACCTTGGAACCGTTTTTCTAACCAAGCCCTGAAATCGGGTGCGTACTCGCTGAGGTCGGTATCAGCGATTCCTATTTGTTGGAAGCCGAGATCAACTGCCCAGGAATCGAGATGGGACGCGAGTTCGTTAATGTGCATCCCGCTATAATCTCCCACATGCGGGGCATTTCACGAGTTTACACCGGCACTCAAGTACGCGCTTTGGATCGGATTCTTATCGATAAACATAGCATTCCCGGAATTTCACTAATGAAACGCGCGGGATTGTTTGCGTTTGATCGGCTTTGCGATCATTGGCCTGGCGTAGGGTCGATATCGGTTGTATGCGGCGCTGGCAATAACGCTGGTGACGGGTACATCGTCGCTGGGCTAGCGCGCAATCGTGGCATGCACGTACAGTTGATTCAAATCGGTAATGCGGGAAGCCTCGGGGGCGATGCAAAAGCCGCGTACCGATGGGCGTTGGAACAAGGCGTCGTTCCGCAGACCGCTCTGACTATTGAGGGAGATGTCATTGTAGATGCCATGTTGGGCACGGGCAGTGTTGGATCGATCCGCGACAGCTACGTTTCAGGTATCAATCTCATTAACGAGCACAACGGACCAGTCGTTGCGCTGGACATGCCGACAGGGATTAGTGCTGATACCGGAGCACTCGTCACCGAAACGCCAGTGAAAGCGGATCTAACGACTACTTTTATTGGTGCCAAGCTGGGCCTCTTCACAGGTCCGGGCGTGGACTTCGGGGGCCGCGTTGAATTGAGTGAACTTGATGCTCCGAGTAGAGCGTTCGAGGAAGTTGAGGGGCTCGCGGTTATTCCTAGGGAGGATAATGAGCGGTTGGTTTCGAAGCGAGCCCCAGGAGCGCATAAGCACAAGTTTGGCCATGTGTTGATTGCAGGTGGCGATCACGGCATGTGCGGTGCGGTACTTCTGTCGGCGGAGTCGGCATTGCGGGCTGGAGCAGGTCTGGTCAGCGTGATTACTCGACCAGAGCATCGACCGGCTATCGTGGCACGACGTCCGGAATGCATGGTTTATGATGTTGATGAACAACAAGATATTGCGCCGCTTCTCGACCGGGCCAATATTCTCGCAGTGGGCCCGGGCTTGGGACAGGGAGCTTGGGGTCGAGCGATTCTCCAGCAGATACTTAAAAGCGACAAAGCATGCGTACTGGATGCGGATGCTTTGAATATAGTGGCAGATGAATCGTGGTCGTTGTCGGCTGGTTCGATAGTAACACCCCACCCGGGCGAAGCAGCTCGCATGTTGGGGATTCCATCCGACTCAATTCAGGCCGATCGACCAACGGCTGCACGAACCATCTCGTCAAAATATAAAGCAGTAACCATTCTCAAGGGTGCAGGGACATTGGTTGCCAATCGCGGCGAATTGTTAGGAATCTGTATCGCCGGGAATGCGGGTATGGCGACGGCAGGAAGTGGGGATGTGTTGACGGGTATCGTTGCGGGGGCCAAAGCTCTCGGACTAGAGTCGGAGACGGCCGCTGCCCTTGGTGTATGGCTACATGCATCAGCGGGCGACCGCGCCTTGGACAGTTGTCACGGTCGCGCGATTATTGCGTCTGACATCATTGAATCGCTCAGACCCTACGGAGAATCTGTTGGTGCAGGGAGTATCCTTGGAAATTAGGGAACTGATACTGCCAGACGAAACGGCGACTTTGGACGCCGGCGCGCAATTGGCGGATGAACTGTCTAATGAACTTGTTTTTCTCCACGGAGATTTGGGAGCAGGGAAAACAACTTTGGTGCGAGGTCTACTGCGGTCTTGGGGTCATCGAGGCACGGTAAAGAGCCCCACCTATACGCTAGTTGAGCCGTACGAGATATCGGGTCGATCCATTTATCATTTTGACTTTTATCGAATCGAGGATCCGAAGGAACTCAGCTATATCGGTATTGACGATCTTATGACTAGCGACGCTCTCAAACTGATCGAATGGCCGACACACGGGGCATCGGCGCTTCCCGAACCAGAATTGGAGATTGAGTTGCGTATTATTGAAGGAGGGCGGGTACTCGATATTACGGATCACCGTGCCTGAGATACGGGGGCAATTGATTTCGCTCGCGGCGGTGCTGGCCCTTGTCCTGTCTGCACCGTTTTGTATCGCTCAGACGAACATCTTGGAGGGCGTCCGAGTTCATGACGCGCCCACTTACACGCGGGTCGTGTTCGACACCCGCTTCGAAGCGAATTACCAAGTTTTTATGTTGGACAACCCTGAACGGGTGGTGGTCGATCTCGATGACACCGCCAAGGGCGAAAAGTTAGTGACTGGGAAGTTGGACAGTCGTGTGGTGGCAGGTATTCGTCGCGCCCAACGTCAACAAGGGAAGTACCGTGTCGTGCTTGATCTAAAGCGACAAATTAAACCCCCCGAACCATTCGTGTTAAATCCTGTGAGGCCATATGGCCATCGTCTAGTGGTTGACCTTTATTGGGATTCCTCGGAACAAAAAAGCGTGGTGCAAGCACAACTGGATGGTCAACGGGATGTTGTTGTTGCTATAGACGCGGGCCACGGAGGTGAAGACCCAGGCGCCATCGGTGTCAATAAAGTCCTGGAAAAGAACGTCGTTTTATCCATTGCCAGGACAGTCAAACGGCGTTTGGATGCGACAGCGGGGTTTAAAGCCGTACTCGTGCGTGACGGCGACTACTACGTTCCGTTACGAAAGAGACCGCAGTTGGCGCGTGAGGCGCGAGCGGATTTTTTTGTGTCGATTCATGCCGACGCGTTCAAAAGTCCTACGGTTAGTGGCGCTTCGGTCTATGCGCTGTCAAGAAAGCGAGCGACAAGTGAAACGGCGCGTTGGCTTGTCGAAAACGAGAATCGATCAGATCTCATTGGTGGGGTGGGTAAGGTCGTTCTGGACGATTACGACGAGAGTGTCGCAGAGCTACTTCTCGATTTGTCGATGGACGCGAATTTGATTCATTCGATAGATGCTGGTGAGACCGTACTAGCGGCGTTATCGGGCGTCGCCCGATTGCATAAGGGACAGCTGGAACAGGCAGGTTTTGTGGTGTTGAAGTCGCCCGACGTCCCTTCAATTCTTGTCGAGACAGGTTACATTTCGAATCCCAAGGAAGCACAGTTGTTGGCGACCTCCAGTTACCAGCAACGAATCGCTCACGCGATTGCAGAAGGGGTGCAGGACTATATGCGACGCAATCCACCC
>JAKUTI010000001.1 GCA_022448765.1 Pseudomonadales bacterium | reverse complement strand
GGTGGTGACGTCCTCTACGTCGAGGCTTCATTGACTCACAAGGACGAGAAAGTGACCATCACCGGTCACATCGGCCAAGTGATGCAGGAATCGGTAAAAGCCGCGCGTTCGTGCATCTGGACCGAAGCCGATGCACTCAATATCGATAGATCAAAGATTGAAGATTCTGGTGTTCACGTCCATGTTCCCGCGGGCGCTGTCCCCAAAGACGGCCCCTCAGCGGGGATAACAATGGCAACTGCGTTAGCCTCGGCATACAGCGAAAAGCAGGTACGTGACGACATTGCGATGACGGGTGAGCTGACACTTTCTGGGCTCGTCCTCCCTGTTGGGGGGATTCGCGAGAAAATTCTTGCCGCGCATCGTTCCGGCATCCGCCACGTAATTCTTCCAAAAGAAAACGAATCTGAATTGCAGAAGCTGCCTGAAGTCATCCGCGGCGAAATGGAGCTTTCGTTGGTCGAAACCCTTTCGGACGTCGTGAAGCTCGCAATCCCAGAACTCTAACCCACTGCACCGTCTCCCCTCCGCCTCCTAATTCGTCGTAATCGCAGGATACCGTCGCTCGTCACCGGCAAAAAGACGCGCTGCTAACCTACCTATCTCATCAGAAGATTTGGCGGCTTGACCGCAGCCTCCGACAGCGAGCGCCGTTCGATCATTCAACCAGTCGAGGTATGGGTAGCCCGTGGCGGTGTAAGTAATCACACAGCGCAGTTGCTGCGTGGCGCTGTTACGAATACTCGGTACCAAGGCTTCGATAGTTTGTTGAAGCGCTCGGATATCCTCACGCACATCCCCTTCTCCCCAAAACCAGGAAATTTTGTCCGCCGGAGATCTCAACGGATGGTCATATTCCGCCGTTCCAATCTTCAGGTAGCGTTTACCGTCCGGATAAAGCACGGGCGGAAGCACGTAGAACTCGGAAAGGGCCAGTCCCGCCGCGTCATCTGCAATGAGCGCCGGCATGGCAGACGCAATGTCTTCATCTGCTTCCACCAAGAAGACTACCCTACCCTGGACGTCGAGTCGCAAGCGTGCTCCCGTCAACGCGGGTTCACTAAATCCACCAGCGGCGATCAACACGCGTTGGACGTCGAAGCTATTACCTTCGATGGTCTCGATGGAAACCCCACTACCAGCGTGTTGCTCAATCCGACTCACTTCCTCGTACCGAACCTTCGCACCTTCCCGTTCAGCCAGAATCAATTGCGCTCTAACAAGCTCGCGCGGATTTATGACTCCTGCATCCTTATCTTGAGCTTCAATGTCGGTGTTCGATCCAAAATCAATGCCGCTGAAGTCCCCGGGCCGAGCGCTTCGCGAAACCGTTGCCAATTCGTTCGCGGTATCTCGTACGCGATCGACATATTTTGAACCGGGAGGACCGAACACGACAAAACCAGCAGGATCATAAAAGTCGATTCCCGACTCGCGCTCTAACTCAACGTATCGGTCCACCGATGCTTGCGCCATACGAGCCCATTCCCTGTTGGGATCGAGCGTGCGGGTAATACGACCAGCGTCGTAGTGCGAGGCAAACACGCCGTTGTGGTCGGCGAATGAAGCGGGTTCTCGGGACGAAAATCCCATCACGTCGACACCAGCGCGGGCTAAATATTTCATGGCCGCAGAACCGATCATCCCACAACCCACCACCGCTACTTCAAGCAAGCAACTCTCAACCGCAAATCCTGCGACCAACAGTCTGCCACAAGCTTCAGCAAACTATTTGTTTACGTTAGAGCTCACGCACGACCCTGAATCCCAAAGAATCGCTTGCCTTCGTCCCAACATTTCGAAAACTGACCCGCGCATCAGCGGGTGCAGCAAACCAGTCGCCGCCGCGCACGACGTGTCCTGGCGTATTGCAGATGCTGGTCCGAGCCTTCGCAGTTGATGGCGCGCCTTCATGGTTTCGATGCCAGCAATCAGCAACCCACTCGTGTACGTTGCCTAACATGTCGAACAAGCCAAATGGGTTGGGTTTGAAGTTACCGACGGGCGCGAGCCGAATCACACCGTCATTGCAGGAAGCGACGGTGTCTTTCTGGAATTGGGTACGCATCGCTTGATCTCCGACGTTCTCGTATTCGCACAGTCGACCGGGGTCGGAACCGAAATAATACGGGGTCGTCGTCCCGGCACGCGCAGCGTACTCCCACTCAGCCTCACTGGGTAATCGATAGGTGTAGGACGTCTCGCGACTCAACCACCTTAAGTAGCCGTCGACTTGACCCCAACTCAAATTCGTCGCGGGAACATTGTCTTCTGGCCCGAGGCTTTCGAATCGATTGTATTCCCTTCGAGTTAGTTCATAGACGCCGATCGCAAACGGTTGTGTCACCGTCACCGTGCGCGGTGGCCGCTCGTCTGGATAGCCCCCCGCCGCACCCATGACAAAACTCCCAGCACTCAAGATTTTCAACAACGGGCCATCGCCGCCGCCGCGCAACTCGTCTCGGAATTCGCGACCGGGGGTGATCTGGAATTTTTTCATGTCGATGTTGTGATTCAACCCGGCCATCGACATCTTCAAGTTCCTTTCGTAGTTACGATAACCAAGCGCTTTTGCACGTATTACGACATTCCCAGTAGGCACCTGCATGCGGTCAAAATACTCAAAACTTCGAACCCCGCTACCCGCGTCATAGCGGATCGTCACTACCGCTTCCCCTGGTGCGATGGATAAATTTAATCGCCCATACTCTCTTTCGAGCCGAATTCGACGCGTGTTCGCCTGCTGCCGAACCACCATCCGCAATGACTGGGGGGTATAGCCTGGATGGGATACTTCGATCTCGTAACTGCCGATCGGCAACAACATCTGTGGTTCGTATGGTTGTTTGACCTCGACCAGTCGAACCGCCGCGTTGGTAGGCACTGTGTCGATCGTCAAGGATCCCATCGGTTCGCGGACAAGTTCGTATGTGCGGGATATATTCGCGTTCGGCGTCACGGTTATGGTTTCCGTGATCGGCTCGCGACCGTATATGAAGACACCGACGTCATGGATACCCGTCGGAAGATCCCTAAGTTTAATGGGTGTTCGCCCGTCCAATTCTTCGCCATTGAGAATCACCTGAGCCGCCTTGGGGTTGGTGATGATCTCGAGATTGCCGAAAGCTGGCTCTAACGCGATACCGAGCATTTTCGTTTTGCCTCGAAGAAGTTCGAGCCGCTCAACGTGATTCGGGTGGAACGGGTGTTCCAATTTCAACACCGTATTCCCCGGACGCAACTCGTGGCGAAGCGGTGTGGTTCCGATAAGCTCTGCATCAAGAAAAACGCTCGCGCCATCTGGAACCGTGTTAACACGTAATGTCGAGGTACCAAGTACCAAGCGGGTTAGCGGGCCTTCAGCGCTCCAATCAACCAGAATCGCCATCACGATTATCACTGGCAAATAAAGCCACCTGGATCCAGACATCGAGACACTTCTCGCACCATGTTTTGTGCGTGCGGAGTTTACGGAGTGGCGCAGGAATGTCGATGTTCCTTTTGATAAAAGAAACTAGGCAGGTCCCTGCTAAATTGTCACTGACCAAGGTTCACTCGGATTTTTCGTAGACCAGTTCGTTACCGTTTTTGTCACTAACCCTCGTAAGACCCGTCACCCGAAAGCAATATGCCGCCTTCTGTCCTACCGATCTGGGCCGCTCCATCGCATCTGCAAGATCTGCAGACGTGAACGTACGGCCTAATTCGCCAGCCATTCGGGAAAACAGATCTTCCATGGAACCGACAGTCACAACCTCCAGCACCCGAACGAGACTCCGACCTGTCGTGACCCATCCCCCCTTTCTGCGACCCCGACGACCATCATATTCCCGACGTTCCTCTTCCTCGATCAAGACCACATCAATCTCAAAGTTGGGGTCATTCAGCACTTTCGGGACGTAGACGAGCTCTGAGAATATGTCAAAGAGTGATCCATGTTTTGGCGAGACGCGGCGGCTCTCGGCGTCATTTTGAACCTTTACGATGGTGCGTTTACGGGCGATCGGGTGGACTAACTTTAGCGGGTGGGCCGAAAGAAATACGGGCAACTTCTTCTTTAACGCGCCGAACCCCCGCGTTTGGATCTCAATGATTTGATTACCGTCGACAACATCAGCGACGAAGCCATCGATACTGACTTCCTCACGAGAACCGGGACGCGCGTACAGCGCTTTTAACGCCTGATGTAGTGGGCCCTCGTTAAGGGTTCCGATCACATCCGGTCACCACATTGATGGGTGTTTCGCACTTTACCTCAGCGAGAACTGAGAGGCATACTCAAGCGGGCGAAGAATACACTTGAAGGAGAATCGCATGAGTAGTGCTGACGGCCAGTGGGAAACAACCATGAACACGCCAATGGGCCAACAAAAAGCAACGATAACCCTCGCTACCGACGGGGATACGCTGACTGGAACGATGGCGGGGCAACAAGGAACACTGGAACTTAAAGACGGCGCCGTCGATGGCGATAGCGTGTCGTGGAAAGCGGATATCACGAACCCGATGCCAATTACGTTGGAATTTTCGGCAACCGTTGACGGCGACAGCCTTTCCGGTGACGTGAAACTCGGTTCCTTCGGGAACGCTTCATTCACGGGAACGCGCATCGGTTAAGGATGTCCTGGGAAGACGAGATAAAGGAACTCCGTCAACGCGAACAGCTAGCATTGAAGATGGGCGGCCAGGACAAGGTCGCCCGTCAACACGAATTCGGTAAGCTCACTATTCGAGAGCGTATCGCGGCAATCTGCGATCCGGACTCGTTTCACGAAATCGGCACGCTTGCCGGAGTCGGGAAATACGATGATGCTGGCAACCTTGCAGAGTTCACGCCGTCCAACTTCGTCCTAGGTACCGCCGATATCGGGGGACGTCCTGTGGTGCTATCCGGCGACGACTTTACCGTCCGAGGGGGCTCGGCGGACGCGTCCATTGGAGCTAAACGGGCACGCGCGGAGGGCCTCGCCTTAGATTTACGGCTCCCTCATGTGCGCCTCGTGGACGGGATGGGCGGCGGCGGTTCAGTAAAAACCATCGAAATGGCCGGGCGCACATACATCCCGGAGCTGCGCGGTTGGGAGACTGTCGTAAATCACTTAGCAGTCGCCCCTTCCGTTTCGCTCGCTTTGGGGTCCGTTGCGGGAATCGGGGCAGCCCGTGTCGCGACATCGCACTACTCGGTCATCGTCCGAGATACCGCACAGATGATGATTGCAGGACCAGCACTCGTCGACTGGGCAAAGCTTGGCGAGGTGACCAAAGAAGAGCTCGGTCACGCTCGAATCCACACCCGAAACGGTGCCATCGACGACGAAGTCGCCACAGAAGCCGAAGCATTCGATCGCGCTAGGTATTTCCTATCGTATTTACCAACGGCGAACGACGAGCTCCCACCACGGGTAGAAAGCGCGGACGATCCAGAACGGCGACACGATGCTCTCATTGATTTAGTTCCTAAAGACCCTAGGAAGATCTACAAGATGCGCGAATTGATCTCGGCAGTCGTTGACGAGGCGTCTTTCTTTGAAATAGGCGAAAAATGGGGCCGCTCGATTATCACGGGCTTAGCGCGTCTGGACGGTATCCCCGTCGCTCTATTCGCCGAAAATCCAGCAATTTATGGGGGTGCGTGGACGGCGGATGCGTGTCGGAAACTCACCCGACTTCTTGATCTTGCATCAACCTTCCACTTACCTATCGTCCATCTTGAGGACTGCCCCGGTTTCCTTATTGGCAAAAAGAGTGAAGAAGAGGCAACAATTCGGTTCGGATCGTCTGCATTGGCCGCACTTGGTCAGAGCAACGTACCTTTCTGTTGCGTCATTGTCCGTAAAGCATTCGGCGTTGCTGGAGGCGCAAACCACAAACCCGGCGCGCATCATATTCGTGTCGCCTGGCCATCGGGGGATTGGGGTTCCTTACCTATTGAAGGCGGTATAGAGGTGGCTTACAAAGCAGAATTAGCCGAGGCAGCCGACTATGACGCTCACCTCGCAAAGATACGGGACCGCCTGAACCGCGTCCGTTCGCCCTTTCGCAGTGCCGAGCATTTTGAGATCGAAGAGATCATCGACCCCCGAGATACCCGTCCGGTTCTTTGTCGTTGGGCGAATCTCGCGAGAAGAGCGTCTCGCGCGGAAAGCCCTTCTTTTTCTTATCGACCCTAACCGCCAACCAAATCCGCAGTTCGATAGGCATAAAGGACCCCGTGGTTGGTGAGGATCCTCTGTTTACGATCTGTCCCGACTACTATTCTGTTTCCGCTAGGCGATTTCTCGCTCGGTCAATGAATTGGATCATCACATCCGGTGTCTGCGCGCCTGGCAACAAAAAGGTCTCCCCCAACCGATAACAAGGCACTCCAACAACACCTAGATCATACGTACCCGCGATCTCTCTCAACGTCCTGTCCACTCCCTCATCGCTGTCGAGAAACGACTTCACAGCCCCACCATTCATACCGACAGCGACGGCACAATTGACGAGCGTGTCGACATTCCCGACATCGGATCCGTCGCAAAAATACGCTTGGAATAACGTTTCTGCGAGCTCGTGTTGGCAGCCCAATTCGCTCGACATCGCCAGCAACCTATGCGCCGATAGGGTGTTGGGAACTCGATCAACCGCTGCATAATCGAACGTAATGCCAACCTCTTCGGCTTCTAACCGAATACGCTCAGGTGTACGACTAGCGTCCGCCGACTCACCATAGCGGGCCCGCAGAAAATCGACTCGGGCCATACCACTGGACGGAAGATTCGGATAAAGCTGATAAGGTCTCCACTCAAGCTCAATCTCACCCACACCACCTTGCTCGATTACTGCGTCCAGCCGTCGTTTACCGATAAAACACCAAGGACAAATCACATCGGAAAATATTTCGATCTTCAAAAAACTAGCCAAGCTCAACTTCAAGCTTGATCATAGGCGGAAGGGGAGGATCCATCCATGACCATTCAACTACGTCAAATTTGTCTTGTTGCGAGGGAACTCGACCCAGTGATCGATGATCTAACTGACGTTCTAGGGATCAATAGCTGCTTTATCGATCCAGGCGTCCGCACGTTTGGTCTTGAGAACACGCTGATGTGTGTTGGACGTAATTTTCTTGAAGTCGTCGCGCCTGTCGAAGAAGGAACGGCGGGCGGACGATACTTAAATCGGCGGGGTGGAGACGGTGGTTATATGGTCATCTGTCAGGCGGGAAACAAAACGACGCAGCAGGCGGTACGTCAACGCGCGCTCGATAACAATATTCGAATCGCCCACGAAAGCAATAGGGGCACCTGGTACATATGCCAGATTCATCCTGGCGACATGCAGGCCGCGTTCTTTGAAATCGACTGGGACCAACACGACGATTTCAACGGTAACTGGCAACCATCTGGAGGTCTCAAGTGGGAAGACAAGGTCGACCAATCGGTGACGGTGGATTACCTCGGCGTTGAACTTCAAGGACCCGATCCGGTTGAACTAGCGGATCTGTGGGGAAAAGTTTCTGGTCTGCCTGTCGATCGAACCGGTAGCGAACTTTCGATCCGCCTGAACAACGTTACGCTGCGATTTGTCGAGTCAATCGACGGGCGGGGTCCGGGCCTTTCTGGATTGGATCTCGCCGTTGCAAATAAGGATCAAATTCTCGATCGCGCGAGGCAGCGAGGCGCTTACGTCTCGGATGACGAGGTCCTACTGTGTGGGACGCGATTCTACCTCCACCAAGTCTGACTGAGACTCGTGCATATAGCGTCGCACTAGCGGCGCCGAGCCCATCACGGCTATACCTAACGCGATACCTACATAGGCGAGGGACCGAAAAGTCTCCGTGTAAATCGGTAGCGATGCAACCGCGTCAATCGAGCCGCCAGGCACCGAATCCACCGCTGCCATGCCCGCGATCATGCCAGCCAAGTAATGCGCCGCAGCCGACGACAGGAACCAAACGCCCATCATAAGACCCATGATTTTCGGTACCGACAGGCGGGTCACCATCGATAATCCCACGGGGGATAAACAAAGTTCCCCCGTGGTATGCAACAGGTACGCAAGCACGAGCCAAATTACCGCTACTTGACCCGCTGTATCGGCGAAATTAGCGCCGTAAACGAGAACAGCAAATCCCAATCCTGCTTGTAATACGCCGAGTCCAAATTTCATTGGTGTCGATGGCTCCCAGCCCCGCCGACCCAACAGTTCCCATGCAATAAAGAACAACGGCGCGAGCAAGATTATGAACAACGGGTTCAAAAACCCCATTTGGGACGCTTGCATCTCGAAACCGAAAACGTTCTTGGCGACATTGCGGTCGGTGAACAGGGTCAAACTTGTACCCGCCTGCTCGAAGAACGTCCAGAAAATAACGGAGACCATGGTCAAGAAGACGACAACGAACAATCGATGCCGTTCGATTCGAGAGCAACCCACCAGCGCATAACTAAGGATACCCACGACGGCGCCGATGGACGCAACACCTAGCGCCGCGCCGACGATATCGCGGGACTGCATAAGTCCCCACGCCGACACGACGATGATGACGCCTACCGAATAAATGATAGTTTCCCGACGGACGCCCATGAAGCGGCTGTTAAGCAACATAGGCCGCGCGGGAGCCCCGATGTCACTCAACCAGCGTTGGCCCCTTACAAACGTGATGAGACCAGCAAGCATGCCGATCCCCGCCAATCCGAATCCGTAGGACCAACCGTAATCCTCATGTTGCCCCAACCACCCACATATGAGCATTGCCGACAATGCTCCGAGATTGATCCCCATGTAAAAGAGCGTAAATCCCTGATCCCGACGCCTTTCGTTTTGTTGGTAGAGCTCGCCCACGATGTTCGAGATAGATGGTTTAAGGAAGCCGACGCCTACGATAATGAACGCAAGCGCTAAATACATTGCCGAAAGCGCTGACTCATCACGCACAACCGCACCACCCACCACCTGAGCCGGCTCGCCCTCAAACGCCATCAGAAAATGCCCACAAACCAACAAGCCTGCGCCAAATATCACTGACTTTCGAAATCCCAGGTAACGATCAGCAACCAACCCACCTATGACCGGCGTGAGATAAACCAAAGATCCGTAGGAGGCGTAGATCGACGCCGCAATACCATCTTCAAACAAGAAGTGCTGCGTCAGATAAAGGACCAGCAGGGCACGCATGCCGTAGAAACTGAACCGCTCCCACATTTCCGCAAAAAATAGGACTACCAGTCCACGCGGGTGGCCAAAGAAAGTCGTATTAGCCGACGGCGCTTCCATGCAGCCGAGCCTACCATAGCGTAAATTGTCGCCTGATCCGGCAGCGGGGATGGCGCTATGCGAATTGTCATCGCTCAGATGAGCCATGAAACCAATACCTTCTCACCCGTCGTTACCGACTTGGCAAGGTTTTCGGGAGGCCGCAGGCATCCGCTTCATGGCGAAGATGCCATCAATGTTTATCAAAATACCGCGAGTTGCATCGGGGGCTACCTCGCCGTTGCTGAAGAACTCAACTCCGACATCCATATCCCAATCGCGGCGGGTGCGGCACCTTCCGGTCCCGTTGAGGACGATGCGTACGAATACATTGCAGCGCAAATACTTGGGGCGGTGAGTCACTGCGACGTCTTGATGCTGGACCTACACGGCGCGATGGTGACTCGTAGCCACGATGACGGCGAGGGCGAGCTATTGCGAAGGATCCGCGCCATCGCCCCCGACCTCCCCATCGCGGTTTCTCTGGACATGCACGCCAATATCTTTCCAGACATGGTCGATTTAGCGACGATCGTTACCGGCTATCACACCTACCCCCATGTCGACATGTTTGAAACCGCCGAGCGTGCGGCGCGCACCCTAATCGCCACCGTCGAAAAACAGGTGAGTCCCACCTTGACTTGGGGAAACAACCCCATGCTGCCTCACGTCATGCGCCAAGGAACGGACGATTTCCCAAATCGAGAACTCCAGCTGAGAGCTCAGGAAATGGAAAAGGAAGGCGCGCTAGCGGTTAGTCTCTTCACCGGCTTCCCACACGCCGATATTCCTGAAGCGGGCCTATCTGTTGTAGTCGCGACTGATGGCGACATGGAACTCGCTGAACGACTCCGCGACGAGTTGTTGGAGAACGCCTGGAACGAACGGTCCGCGTTCGTCTATACGGTCGAGCCACTAGATTTTTCGGTCGCAAAAGCGAAGCAGCTCGGGAGCACCCAGCAGGCCAAGGGACCGGTAGTTTTACTTGATCATTACGACAACACAGCATCGGGTGGAACCATGGACACCACCGACGTACTCAAGGAAGTCTTGCGTCAGAAACTTGATGACGTGGCGGTATGCGCGATTTACGATCCAGAAGCAGTCAACGCCATGATCGACGCGGGCGTCGGTAATACCGTGACACTATCGTTGGGCGGCAAATTGCCCATGCCTGCGCTATCAAGAATTAGCCAACCGGTGGAAGTACAAGGCCACGTGCGGTTGATTTCCGACGGTCGTTTCCCCACCACTATTGCGATGGGGAGGGGGTTGATGACCGACATGGGCAAGACCGCCGTGTTGTCAACGGGAACCGTCGACATCATGGTCGTTTCGCGTCACTTCGAGCCTGTGGACCCCGGCTGTTTCCGCTGCGTCGGCATCGAACCGACGACACGACGGTTTCTATTACTCAAAAGTCGCATCCACTACCGGGTAGGCTTTCGCGAGATCGCACGGGAAATCGTCGAATGCGCGGGCCTTGGGGTGTGCACATCGGACTACTCGGAAATCCGTTTTGAACGTGTACGTCGGCCGATCTACCCGCTTGACGGTGTTAACACACGAAAAAGCCCCTGAAGCCCCATCTCGCCGCTGGCTAGTTGTGAGGCGGCGAGACATTACCCCCGCTCAGAATGACGCCGGCACGCGCAGCGACTCGCTTCGTATCAAGTAGCATCGCGGCTAAGCAAACAGCGGCTGACGGTTCCACAACAATCTTGAGTCGATTCCAGATCAATCTCATCGCGGTCAGAATCGCTTCGTCGTCTACCAAAACCACCGCGACCTTACTCCGCCTGAGAATTTCGAAGTTTAGCTTTCCAAGCGCCGTCCGCAGCCCATCCGCTACCGTGCGAGGGGGCATCGCCGGTTGCAGTTCCCCCGTTGTTAATGAATCGTGCGCATCCCTTGCCAACTCGGGTTCAGCACAGACGACGTCCAGTTGGCCATTGGCGACAATCGTTGTTCCAGCCGCAAGACCGCCGCCTCCAACAGGCACCCACAATTGCTCGAGGTCGCCTACTTCTTCAACCAACTCGAAGGCGGCGGTACCTTGACCAGCGATGATATCCCTGTGGTCATAAGGGGGAACAAACGCAGCGTCAGGCTGTGACGCCATAACCTGGGCCAGAACAGTTTCGCGGTCCACCAAAGCTTCCTCACAGTCAACGATCTCGGCCCCCAGTCGCTCAATCGCTCGTCGCTTCTCCGGCCTCGCGCCTTTTGGTACAACGACCACGGCCTTTTTTTCGCAATTCCTCGCGGCCAGAGCCAGCGCCGCCCCGTGATTGCCCGAAGAATGTGTCACCACCGTTTGGACGTCGTCTGAAAGCTGCAGGGTCGTGTTCATCGCGCCGCGCAGTTTGAACGATCCGGTCCGTTGGAAGTTTTCACACTTAAAGAATAATTCCGCTCCGACGGTCTCGTTTAACGACGTTGACGTCATCACGGGTGTTCGGTGAATGTGCCCGTGGAGACGCTGGGACGCTACCGCGACGTCCGCCAGGCCCGGTATTTTCACACGACGCCATCGTGGATAAAGTCTTGCAAAACCTCCTCAGAAATTCCCAGGAGACCGCGGTAAATCTCCTCATTGTGAGCGCCAAGTTTAGGACCTGGCCATCTAATTTTTCCCTGCGATCGAGAAAGTTTCGGGAAAACGTTCTGCATTTTTAGGTTCTTGAACGCCGGGTGATCGACGTCGACGATGGATTCACGCGCTTGAAAATGGGGGTCTGCAAGCATCTCGGGCGCACGATAGATCCGACCCGCAGGAACGCCGTGGGATTCCAGCCGTTGGAGCAATGTGTCGGCATCAAGCGTGATCGTCCAACGCGCAATCAGTTCATCGAGCTCTTCTTGGTGTTCTCCACGGGAGACATGGTCCGCGTAATCGGGATGTTCTGCCAACAACGGATCGCCCATTGCTTCGGCGAGGCGCGTAAACACCGAATCTTGATTGGCCCCCATCACGATGGAGTCTCCGTCGGCACTGGGATAGACATTGGACGGCGCAGTTTTCGGCAATATGGCGCCACTCCTTTCTCGAATCTCGCCACCTTCTGTATATTCGGGGATCGTTGATTCCATCACGGCGAGCACGGCTTCGTAGATCGCCGAGTCAACCACTTGACCTCGGCCGGTTCGATCTCTTTCGTGCAATGCGGCGAGCGCACCAACGCACGCAAAAGTGGCGGCCAGGGAGTCTCCAATCGATAAGCCGACTCGACTTGGCGGGCGATCCGGATCACCGGCGAGATAGCGGATACCTCCCATGGCTTCACCGATGGATCCATACCCTGCCCTGGATGAATATGGCCCGGATTGACCAAACCCCGAAACACGAACCATGACAAGCCCTGGGTTAATAGCAGATAAGACGTCATAGTCGAGGCCCCACTTCTCCATCGTACCGGGACGAAAATTCTCGATCAGAACGTCGGACTCCTGTAGCAATCGCTTGAGCAAATCCTGTCCCGCGGCAACTCGAAGATTCAGCGTAACGCAGCGTTTGTTTCGCGCGATCACGGGCCACCAAACGGGGAGTCCCCTGCCCCATGAACGCATGGGATCGCCGACGCCCGGTGGCTCAATCTTGATGACGTCGGCCCCCATATCGCCAAACAATTGACCGCAAAACGGCCCAGCGATTAGGGTGCCAAGTTCGAGTACGCGCAAGTGAGTGAGTGGCCCGTCCGTCACCTTAACTACAGCCTGCCGCATCTTCGTTCATTCGACCGCCTTTCCAAACGTTCATGGTCCTGGTTTCCAACTGTCGCGTAACGACACCGTTTGATTAAAAACCAATGCGTCTTCTACACCGTGACCATCCAATGATCCATTGCCCGACGATTCACGGTAGAAATAACCCGTACGTTCGAACTGAACGTGGGGGTCCGGCGTTTCAACGATCGCTCGCTCAACAACGCCGTCGGTCGAGGTAACCGAGTCGGCATTAAAATCTTGGGCCATGTCTTTCGGATCCGGCGTACGGAAGAGGTGGCCAAAGGATCTAACCTCGACTCTAAGCGCGTTCGAGGCCGCAACGTAATGAATGACGCCTTTCGGTTTCAGGCCACTGCTATCGTTGCCACTTCGCGAATCGGGAAAGTAAGTCGCTCGAATGGCTTGTATATCTCCCGACTCATTCCTTTCGACCTCGTCGCAGCGAATGATGTATGCATAACGAAGCCGAATCATCGCTCCAGGCGAAAGCCGTTTGAATTTTTTCGGTGGGTCGTCACTAAAGTCCGACCTCTCAATAAAAAGCTCGCGGCCAAACAACAACTCTCGCGTGCCCATTTCGGGATATTGAGGGTGCCACGGGGCGTTGAGCACCTCGTCTTCACCTACAAAATTCGTGACCAACACGCGCAACGGTTCCAGCACCGCCATCGCTCGAGGCGCACGCCCTTCTAACTCCTGGCGGATACAAAACTCGAGTAACTCCACTTCCACGAGGTTTTCTTGTTTCGTGACCCCGATACGCTGACAAAATTCTCGAATAGCGCCGGCGGGCACTCCTCGCCGACGCAGTCCTGCAAGCGTCGGCAATCGAGGATCGCTCCATCCATCAACTTTTCCTTCACCAACCAAACGTGCCAGAGCGCGCTTCGACATCACGTTGTATTCAAGACCTAGCCGAGAAAACTCAATCTGGGGGGGATGAAAATCGATGTTGATGTTATCTGAGACCCAATCGTATAACGGCCGATGATCTTCAAATTCCAGCGTACATAGCGAGTGAGAAATGCCCTCAAGGGCGTCACAGATGCAATGGGTGAAGTCATACATGGGATAAATACACCAACGATCGCCCGTGCGATGGTGATGTTTGTGCATGATTCGATATAGCACCGGGTCGCGCAGGTTGATGTTGGGCGAGGCCATGTCGATTCGTGCGCGCAACACATGATCACCATCATCGAATGCGCCCGCGCGCATTCGCTCAAACAGTTCAACATTTTCCGCGACCGTTCGATCGCGAAAAGGACTATCGGTACCGGGCTCGGTTAGGGTACCTCGACTTTGCCTCATCTCGTCTGCGGATTGGCTGCATACAAACGCCTTGCCATCAACAATCAGTTGCTTCGCAAACGCAAAGAGTTGGTCGAAGTAGTCCGAGGCGAATGTCAGATTCTCACCCCAATCAAATCCAAGCCAATTCACGTCCTTCTGGATAGACTCAACGAATTCGTGACTCTCTTTGCTCGGATTGGTGTCGTCAAATCGGAGGTAGGTCTTGCCACCGAATTCCTCGGCAACTCCAAAATTGAGACAGATCGACTTAGCATGACCAATATGCAGGTGGCCGTTCGGCTCGGGAGGAAACCGCGTCACCACGCCATGCTCGAGCGTGCCTTCATCAAGGTCTCGACGTATACGGTTACGTATGAAGTCACGCAGGTCAGCAGCCATGGCTTATTTTACTGCATCGAGAATCAACGGTCTTAACACACTCACCCGCATCGCAGAACATAGTTCTTGCGGCCCCATGGTGCCAGCCCTCGATTGTGGGCAGGCAAATCAACATGCCACCCCGTAAACTTCAAGGCATGTCGCAGTAAACGGCCGAAAGGGGATGAGCGTCACACAAACGAGAGTTCGATGGGGCCTGGTGTGCCTAGCCACACTCATTTTGGTGGCCCTCCCGTGGCTTCATCAACACAACACACGCCTGTCGATCATGGACATGCTCCATCAAATGGAGGGCGAGCATTGGTACCGCGTATCGCTAAACCAACAACCCGTCGGACAGTACCGAACCGAGGTTCATGTTGATCGCACGATTCGGATCGCGACCGAGATGCAGTTCCGTTTAGATAGTCCTCCGAGACCAGGATAAGCGAGACCCGGGTGTTTGCGACTGAACCTCCGTATCAGCTAATTCGAGCGCGCCATACTCAACGCCGCGGCCGAGCTGACAACGAAGTCCTCGAAGCGAGCGTTTTAAGAGACCGCGGCACGCTTTATGCGGTCGCTCCGACCGGGACACAGCTACCACTGTCCTCTGAATATGGATTGGCCGATTACCTCAATATTGAGATGTGGTTAATGAACGACGCACCGCAACCAGAGCAGTCGCATGAGGCCAAGCACATCGATTTCGAAAGATTGGATATTGGTACCAAAACCTGGTCCGTATTCGATAAGAATGCTGAGGGATACGTCGTTCGTTCAGTCAACGAGCTCGGTTTCACGGAAATTCAACTCGATCATGCATTGACTGCCAAAACGATGAAGGACCAACATTTTTTTCTCGAACGTGTGACCAGTGAAGAGGTGCTATCGGGTTGGCGTCGACGGGCTAGCTTTCCAAGACAGCCAGAGTTTTCGATTGCCCTCCCGGAACCACTTCGCAACCCCTCAAAACTATCTCGGCTGGTATTACAACCATCTGGCGTATCGCTCCGGGGCGGCGGGATCTTGCTCGTCGGAGAGAGCGTGTCACACGCTAAAGTCGACCCCATCACACCAACGACTTATCTGCGAGAAACGCTGAGACACCCCGTTTCGCACCAATCGATCAAGAACCTGGCCAACGCTGCAACTCAAACGACCACAACACCGCTCAAACAAATGGAGGCTTTGACACGCTTCGTTCACAACTATCTCGTCTACGAAGACCTTGAAGACGTTCGGAGCGTCTTGGACACGATCGAACGACGAAGCGGAGATTGTTCCGAATTTGCCGAACTTTTTACCACGCTGGCCCGTGCCTCTAATCTTCCTGCTCGAACCGTCGTGGGTCTAGCCTACGACGCGAACAACCGCGTTTTCGCTAAACACGCGTGGAACGAAATTGCTATTGACGGTTGGTGGATGGCGGTGGATCCAACCTGGAATCAAGTGAGAGCGGATGCCACGCATCTCCGCCTTTCAGATGAGACAATGGCCGCATTGGAACAGTCGTCGCCGCTGAGCTTCAAGATAGTCGAAACCGAATACGTCGACGCCGGTTCTTAGAATTTCTGAAGTAACCGGGAATACTCCAGGACGGATATCAGGATAGCGTGAATAACACCGTGAGTAAGACCAGGCACAATAGCCTCTGGGTCATTACCCAAGGACAACGCACTCGCTACTCCTTCGCTCTAGTCGCTATGGGACTGACGAGTGTCTTCGCCATTGCTGCCCCGTTGGTCGGCATGTATGCGCTTGATGTCGTCGTCTATCGGGATTTCAGCCTCGGTACCAATGTCCTCGTTTCGCTCACCCGCGAGCTGAGTGGATCAGACTCGTTTGCATGGTATCTATGGCTGTCGGCTGCTGCCGGAGTCGTCCTAACCCTCCTCGCAGGGGTATTTAGTTTTCTCAAAAGCCGCTGGGCGGCGATCGCTTCTGAAGCCTTGGCACAACGACTGCGGGATGAACTTTTCGGACACCTCCACCGACTGCCGGCAGATTTTTTTGACGCCGCCGACAGTGGCGATTTAGTCCAGCGCTGCACTTCAGACGTTGAAACCATCCGCGTCTTTCTCCAAGCCCACGTCGTCGAAATCGGTCGGGCCGTGCTGCTCTTATTTGCCATGTTGCCCATCCTCTTTTGGCGTGATTACCGACTCGCATGGTTGTCGATATGTCTCATGCCCTTGCTGGGTGTGGGTGCCTTCGTGTTCTTCAGTCGAATCAAGACGCTGTTTGAAATCACCGATGCATCGGAAGGCGTTTTAACAGCGGTGCTAAAAGAAAATCTCACCGGTATCCGAGTCGTCCGGGCTTTTGCTCGCCATGACTTCGAACGCGATCGATTTGGCGAACGCAATAGAGCATTCCGCGACAACTACTACCGGTTAAATAAGGTCATGGCCATCTACTGGTGTGCCAGCGACTTTATTGCGACTTGCCAGATTGGGATTGTACTGATCGCCGGTGGCGTCTTCCTCGTCGAAGGTTCACTAACCGTCGGTGAACTGTTCGTCTTTATCAGCCAAGTCTCGATGGTCATTTGGCCGATTCGCCACCTCGGGCGCGTCCTTACGGACTCTGGCAAAGCTATTGTGGCACTCGGACGCGTTGACCATATTCTTAAATCGCCCGAGGAAAGTGTCGAGCCAACACCCGCGACAGGACGAGGGCGCGGCGCTATTACCGTTAGGAACCTAGATTTTAGTTATCCCAACGGACAGGACATTCTTCGGAACATGTCGTTATCGGTCGCTCCTGGCGAAACGGTCGCCCTGGTGGGCCCGCCCGGATGCGGCAAGACGACGTTTATCCGTGTGCTGCTACGTTTCTATCCCTACCAAAAAGGACAAGTAGAGATCGACGATTTAGAGATAAACGAGACGGACCGCGACTGGATTCGCGCCCAAATCGGGGTGGTACTCCAAGATCCATTCCTCTATGCCCAGACGATTGATTCAAACCTCCGCGTCGGACGGCCCGCTGCGCCGTATGAGGATTTACTGCAAGCCGCGCAAGACGCGTCGTTGCACGAATCGATATCCAACTTTCCCAACGGCTACGACACCATGGTCGGCGAACGCGGCGTAACGCTATCGGGTGGTCAGCGACAACGCGTCGCCTTGGCGCGAGCCCTACTCAAAGATCCACCCATACTCGTACTCGATGATTCACTATCCGCTGTCGATACGGATACCGAGCACCGCATCTTAACGGCACTGGAACAGCGTCGTGGCCGGCGGACGACGCTCATCGTTGCTCATCGGCTGACCACGGTGCGAAACGCCGATCGTATCCTTGTCATGGACGACGGCTGCATCGTCCAGCAGGGATCCCATCAACAACTTGCCGAAGAGCAAGGTCCGTATCGCCGTCTATGCGAAATTCAGGGTGCCCTCGACGAGTCGATTCGCAACGATCTCGAGGGGTTGAACCGTGGATAACTACGACGACGAGAATTATGACGATGGCTTCGACGAACTACGATCCAGTGCCACGATGCAAATCAGTCTCTGGCGACGTTTGTTCACCTTTACGCTCCCCTACAAGGCCGAATTATGGGTGATGGTGGTCGCCGGAAGCGTGACTGCGCTTATGGAGATGGCGTATCCCCTTATTACCAAGTGGTTAATCGACGATGTCGAAGCAAACGGTCAAGAAGCCGATCTGTTTTTTTGGGCCATGATTTATCTCGGAACCTGTTTCGCGATGGCCGTTTCCATTGGTAGTTTTATATGGATGACGTCGAAAATTCGCGTCTACGCGAGTTACGACATCCGCAAAGCGGCATTCGCGAACTTGCAGAATTTGTCGTTTTCATTTTTCGACTATCGACCCGTCGGCTGGTTAATGGCACGTATGACATCCGACTGTGAACGCCTGACGAATATTCTGGCGTGGGGGTTACTCGATCTCATTTGGGGTAGCGCGGTCATGCTCGGTATGACCGTTGCGATGCTTGTGATGAACTGGAAATTAGCACTGCTGGTGTTGGCCATCGTCCCTTTCCTTGCTTGGGTGTCGATAAAATTCCAACGAACCATTCTCGGGAGTGCGCGTGCCGTACGCCGTACCAATTCGAGGATCACAGGCGCATATACGCAGGGCGTTATGGGAGTTCTCACTAGCAAAACGTTCTCGAAAGAAGCGCCCAATGCAAGCGAATTTCGCCACCTGACAGGTGACATGTACATCGCATCTGTCCGAAACCTCACCCTGTCGGCAATTTATATTCCAATCATTCTAATAATGAGCAGCCTGGCGGTTGGACTCACACTCGCGGTCGGCGGATCGGACATGATGGTTGGCATTGTCGAGGCCGGGACGTTAGTGGCTTTCATGATGTTGGCTCGACATTTCTTCGACCCTGTGGAGGTAATGGGGTACTGGTTCGCAGAAATGCAGATGGCACAAGCGTCGGCCGAAAGAGTCTTAAGTCTCATTGATGCTGAACCCGAGATTAAAGACTCAGATTCTGTATCCAACGCCGTGCGTATCCATCGGTCTACACCTCAACGCGAAACCCGAGCTCCAGACGGTGGGTCCGTGGATATTCACGAAGTCGAGCTAGTAAACGTCAACTTCGCCTACGACACCGCGGTCCCCGTCCTCCGCGACATCAACCTGACTGCGCGTAAAGGTGAAACCATCGCCATCGTCGGCCCTACCGGTAGCGGGAAAAGCACGCTCGTTAACCTCATCTGCCGCTTTTACCAACCGACATCAGGACACGTTTTCATCGACAGTATCGATTACCGCAATCGCAGTCTTCACTGGCTCCAGTCCAACCTCGGCGTCGTACTCCAGAATGCGCACGTCTTTCGAGGAACCGTCCTAGAAAACATTCGCTATGGCCGTTTAACTGCTTCCGATAACGACGTGATCCGAGCGGCGGAAACCGTTGGTGCCCACCACTTCATCAATGCGCTCGAGAGCGGCTACCGGACCGACGTCGGAGAAGACGGCGATATGTTATCCGCGGGCCAAAAACAGCTCGTCTCGTTCGCGCGGGCGATTCTTGCGGACCCGCAGATATTAGTGATGGACGAAGCAACCAGCTCAGTCGACACGGTCACCGAGGCTAAGATCCAACGCAGCCTCAGCCGGGTCTTAACGGGCCGCATCAGTTTCGTCGTCGCGCATCGGTTGTCGACGATTCGGAATGCAGATCGGATAGTCGTTCTCATCGATGGACAAATTTCAGAGATTGGCGATCACGCCGAACTCATCGCGCGTGGCGGCCATTACGCCAAGCTCTATTACCAACAAAGCCTCCAAGAGGCGACTCGGGATTGGTCTTCGAGACTCTCCGACGATGGAGACGAAGTAGGGGAACCCTCTCCCGCATAGTTCCAACCCAAAAACCTTTCCCCAAAGCTCGCATTTAGAGCAATAATCAAATCCCGTTGATCGGCTCGCCCAGGCTCTTCGGCTAGCAATCGCGGCATTCTCTGACTAGCTTGCACAGTCAGAAATTAACGCCCATGCGCGTTCCGCTCCCACCGCTGCAACCTGGCGACCTATTAGTTGCTGCCACTCGGTCTCATGACCGTACTCGTCTCGCCAAGCCCACAGTCGACGAGTGTATTGATGCAGTTCATGCTCATGCGTGAAGCCCATCGCGCCGTGAGCCTGATGCGCAATTTCAGCGACAATCCCAGCCGCTTCACCAACTCGCGCTTTGGCCGCCGCTACTTGCAGAACGAACCGGTTCGTGTCCATCGCTTCTATGGCAGCATCGCTAGCACGGATCGACGCGGCGACTTCACCCGCCATCCGAGCAACGTTATGTTGAACGGCCTGAAACCCCGAAATGGGACGGCCAAATTGTTTCCGCTCACCAACGTAGTCGATGGTTAACTCAAGCAATTTTTCGAGTCCCCCGCACATCGATGAGACTCTGGTCATCGCCATAATCGCCCGAAAATTCGGCGGTAACTCGATCGATTCGAATTCTTCGAAAACGATCTCGTCCCTCGGCTCGCCAGCAAGATTCGAACCTTGCACGACATCGAATTCAGCCACCAGTTGTCCATCATCCGTAATGACACGCGCAGCGCGACGGGCCCAAGGAGCGACCAGACCCTCGGCCACTGTGGTTAACCCCTCGCCTTGAAAAAAACGATTGCTCACAAGGATTTCAGCGAACGGCATTGGTAGGGCAAATTTTCCCGCCAATCGGATCACGCGAAACACATCAGCCAGTGTGCTGCCGGAATCCTTGCCCCCGACTTGGTGTAAACCGGCTTCTTTTACGACGGCCCACAGATCTTCTGGAAACAGAGCTTTCTGATCCTCCCCGGGTCCCGATTCAGCCTTGTCGCGTACTGCCTTATTGCAATGATCGGTAAACACCCGTTCCGCCGTATCCAATATCAGGTCGTGCATCATCGAAGACCCAGGCCGCGGGCGATAACCCCGCGTAAGATCTCACGAGTACCCCCTCGAATCGTAAAGGAAGGTGAGTGCAATAGGGTCTGTTCTAGACTGCACCGCAGTGGGTGTTTCGGCCCAAGACGTGGTGTTGCAAGACGAATCAATTCTGGCAGTGCTTTTTCAAAATCGTTGCCGAGGGACTTCACGAGGGCAGCCTCGGTCGCCGGATTTTTTCCCGCTTGCAACATGGCGGCTACCGAAATCGACATCTGACGTAACGTCATGATGTGACTCGCCAACCGCCCAATGTGGGCTGAGTCTTCGTCGGATGGGTTGGAATCTACGTGGCGGACAAATTCAACGAATACACGGAACGCCGAAAGGAATCGCTCTGGGCCGCTCCTCTCGTAGCCTAGCTCACTCGTCACCTGCTCCCAGCCGTTGCCAACCGTGCCGACAAGATGCTCCGCAGTCACAAAACAATCCTCAAAGACAACCTCGTTAAAGTCCTCTCCACCGGCGATATTCTTGATCGGTCTAACCGTGACGCCATCGCCATGCAAATCGACGAGAAACTGCGATAAACCTTCGTGGCGACTTTCGCCAGGCGGTCCGGTACGGACCAACGCAACCATGTAGTGGTTGCGATGTGCGTCCGTCGACCACAATTTCGTTCCATTAACCACCCATCCGCCGTCCACCTCGCTCGCTCTCGTTTGCACGGATGCTAGGTCCGATCCGGAATTTGGCTCGCTCATGCCAATCGAAAAATAAGATTCCCCACGGGTGATGGGAGGTAAATATTTTCGTTTCTGCGCCTCGGTTCCGTACCGCAGAAGCAACGGGCCGCTCTGACGATCGGCGATCCAGTGGGCGCTTACCGGGGCTCCAGCTGCGAGCAGTTCTTCGGTGACGACGTATCGTTCAAAAAAACTACGGTCCGCACCACCGTATTGCTTGGGCCAAGTCATCCCAATCCAGCCTTGCTCACCAAGCTTGCGCGAAAACGCCGCAACATGGCCCTCGTTAAAGTCCGAGTTAGGCAGATAGTCGGAGGGAATTTCGCGAGCAATAAATTCTCGGACACCTGTACGTAGTGCTTCCGCTTCCGTCGGTAATTGAGCGGGTTCGAAATTAAGTCCTGAAAACATGTTCGTACTCGAAGGCCCTTGGCCGGAAGAACCGCCTGAACTATCGAACCTATAGGCTCGACCATGGCATTGCAATCCGAGGGGACGTTATGATTCCGGCCTAACTGGATCCCCAAGAGATCATTCTTTGCGACGTCCCAGCACCAATCGAACATTCGCACGATGAACCGTAGCAAAATTACTGAGACACTCGAGCCCATCATGTCGCAGATCGAAAAACGATCTGCCGTCACCGACACGTTTGTGGACAAAGAGACTTACCGTCTGTACTTGACAACGTTCTGGGCCAACCTAGTCATGGATCCCGAAGAGGCGCAACTGACCGAAACCGACCTCGAAACGGCACACAGTGTCATCAACGAAGTAGCCTTTACTATTCTCGGCGAACCCGAAGCCATTACTGAGTCGTTTCGATTCATTGCGAGCCGCCCCGGCGAAACCGCTATGGATAAAGCCAAGCTAACGAAGTCTCACAGGGATCTACTCACCTACTTTGCGTCGATGATTCTCGACCCGGACGGCCACCGCAAATGGATGAGCGAGTTTCGCGACCGCTGACAAGGGTTTAATGCACGCTGACGATCACGCACCGTTCTTTTGGACCACGTCGATGCTCCCAAAGGAAAATTCCCTGCCATGTACCGAGTGCCATGCGGCCATCCATCACTGGAATGGTGACATGTGAGGCCGTGATCGCAGCTCGGATGTGCGCGGGCATGTCATCTGGACCCTCGGCCCGGTGCGCATATAGCTGCGAGTCTTGAGGAACCGATCGGTCCATCCACGCTTGCAAGTCAGCGAGAACACTCGGATCTGCGTTCTCTTGTATGACGAGGCTAGCGGACGTGTGTTGTATGAATACCGTCACAAGTCCCTCGTTGATCCCGCTTCCCGATACGATCTCGCTGACTTGCTCAGTAACGTCGTACAAACCAGCTCTCTCAACAAGTATTTCGAGCTCAACATTCACCCGTCTAAACTCCTCGACAAATTACGCGGCTTCTTCAACGCCCATCGATTAAGGCGTGGCCGAAGTCTCATCAGATGCTGCACCCGCCTGAAACGTGAGCAACAACGGGAGGATAAATAGGGTAAACAACAGCAACAGCGACACGGCCAACGTCAATAAATACCCGATCGAAGCCGTTCCCTGATGAGGTGAAATCGTCAACGCAGCAAACGTGCCGATGGTGGTAAGCGTGCTCAGAACGACCGCACGAGGCGTACTAGAATGCATCAATTCCGTAACGGCACCGCTCCGACGAAAGCGTTCGACAACATGGATCCCGTTGTCCACCCCTAGACCGAATATCAGCGGGATCACGAGAATATTCGCCATATTCAACGGCATATTGATCAATACTGCGACGGCAACGGTGAATAAGGCCGTTAGCGCAAGCGGGATCAAGACCAATACCGGCGTCAGCGCACGCCGCAGAAAAACGGTAAGTACCGTGCCGATGCCAACAACGGCAAAGACCAAGGCCCAAAGGAAGGAATTGACCACCACGTTCCCGACGCCCCATTCCAATACGGGTCGGCCCGTGGCAAACGGCACCTCGGCGCGAACCTCCTCGATAAAGCTCGACAATTCTGTGACATCGCTGATGTCGAGTGCCGGTATCGCCGTGGACAGGTAGTCTCCGTCCGTGCTCACGAGCCTTGTTCGCAAACTCGCGGGTAAGTCATCGAATTGTATCTCGTCAGCCCGGATCGCCCGACGCAGCCAATGGAGTTCCTGGACTAAACCGCTAATCACCATCGATTGCCATTCCTCTAACCGGAGCGGTTCGATTCGTGCAACCGCCCCTAACAGGCGAGCGCGAGCTTGTTCCAAATCACCATCCGTAAACGAATTCTCTCGAAGAGCCTTCTTAAACAAGGCAAAGCCGTCTGCTAGTTCCAAAGAAGTGGGCGGCGCGAAACTGATTCCAGGTTCAAGCGCACTAAACAAGAAATCTTGCGCATCGTCGAGCAGGAAGAGCTTATCGTCTTGTTCTTTTGGCACGTAATCAAATGGCGTCGTGACTTTTCCAACCGTCGGTAGGTCGACAAGGCGATTAAGGTTCCGCGTTTCTTCTTCGTCTTGTGTGAGGATTGAGAGGGTGTAGTCCGTGACGATTTCTTCTTCTTGTAGGAGCGCGAGTGTGCGCATCGATTCTGAGTCGGGATCGCGCAACGCGAGCACGCTGTAATCAAAGTACATCCTTGTTCCGACGCCGGCCGCAGCGATTGTCATGAGAGAAATCCCGGCAAGGATTGGGGTTCGCCGTTCAGATAGCCATTTCATGACGAGGTCCCCGCTCGCACCTTGCGTATCTGGGGCTCGTCCAGGCATTCCGACCAAGACAAAGACTGCTGGCAACAATGTGAAGGTGAGCATGAAGGCAACGATCATGCCTCCAGCAGAAATGATCCCCAGATCGCCGAGCCCTTTATAGTCGGTGGGCGCGAACCCCATAAATCCAATCGCGGTGGTTACGGCGCACAACAAGATCGCCCGACCTACGGTTGCACCAGCACGTTCAAGGGCTGGTTTTACGGCCAAGTGCTCCCGATGCATTGCCTCACGAAAACGGAGCGAGAAGTGAACTGCCGAGCTGACTCCAAGTCCGAAGAACATGACCAAGAAAATAATCGACATGGTGTTAAATTCGCCCACCGTGAGCAGCGCGTATCCCGTCGTCCAGATAATGCCAATCCCGATCATGGCGAACGTCGCGCCGATAATACGGACCGAACGAATGCCTACGCCTAAAACCAGGAGTAACACGCCTAGGGAAATAAAACCGGCGATACGTACACCGTCTTGGGCCGCTTTGATTTCCTCATGAGACAGCGCTATTTCTCCCGTGACCGCAACGTCGATATCGTCAGGGATCGCACTGGCCGCTATTTCGGCTCTGAGATTTTGCATGATGAACGCGTTCGGCAGCGCATCGGAATAATCGACTTTACCGCGCAAAATAATCACACCGACGATTCGCTTCTCGCCGCTATCAAAGAACTCGTCAGCCCAACGCACTGGCGTGTTATCGCCGGCAAGCAAGGACTCTGCCGAATCTGCCAAGATCCGTAGGACCCGGTCGAAACCGGTCTCTGCCTGATTTTCAAGACCGTCGCGGACCAAGGAAAATACGGACCGCAGACTGGGGTCTTCAGCGACGCGCGTCAGCATGGGTTGAGCTTCGGCCAATCGATCAACCATCGACTCCAACGCATCAAAATCCATCATTAGGAACGCGTTGTCTCGAAAAAAAGGATCCGTCATGGGCGAGTACACGTCGGAGAACATGTCGGGACGCGCCATAAGCCGCCGATGGATGGCTTTGGAGGTGTTCTCTACCCCTTGCATTGAGGTCCCGCTGACGACCACGACCGCCGTATCAACCAGTTGCGGGAACCGAGATCTGAACGAATCAAAATCGTCTCGCCAGGGCGCGTCCTGACGGATGAGATCGCTCAGATTTGAATTCATCTCGAATCGAGTAATGGATACTTGGCCAAGCAACGTGGTTATTACGGCGATAACGAGCAGCGTGCTCAGCGGCCATGACGCGACCATGCCGACCCATCGCGCAAGAATTCGGTCCAACGTCTGTTACTCCTCGTCGAATTCCTCTAATAGAAGATCGAATCCAGCCTCAACCGGTGGTTCGCCATTGAAAACGGCATCCCGCCTACGCTGGTAAAAGGCTTCTCGGGTGAACGTGTAGGGGTCAAGAGAAGCCTCGTCTCGGACATCCGTCGCAAGAAGAACTTCCGCACGAGCGCTGGCCATGTCAATGGTACCTGCCCAGCCATTGTAGCTTTCGTGCATGGCTAATCGAGGCAATCCCGCTCGTACAATAAGGTGAGGCAGGTCACGTACCGTCGTCGGTCCCAATACGGGCACGTAAAGATAGCGCGAACGCGTGTAACCCCATGATGCCAGGACTTGCCCTAGATCCTCCTGCTGAGGTTCCAATCCCATCACAGTCGCGATATCCAGCAAGCCGCCAACACCAAGCGTACTGTTGACGATAAACCGGCCTGTGTCCCGAAATCCGCGTTCCGGCTCTCCCTGAAGAAACCCCGACAAAGCGCTCTCTGTCGAGCGAAGGTTGCCAAAAACATTTTCGACCGCTGCCTCCGCGAAGGTTGGCATGACCTTGCGGTATCCGACCGCCAACGGCCGCAATATAACGCGATCCAGCCCTTCGGAGATCTCGTACGAGCGTCGGTTAATCGACTCTACGGGGTCATAGACGGCGTATTCGGGTCCCGGACCAAGAGCGCAACCCGACGCGAGCGCGACGAAAACCGCCGGAAAACCCACGCTACGGCGCATCAGAAGACCGGTATTCCTCGATGCTGTCTCGAATACTCCTTCTTAGCCCGTCAAGACCCTCCGATCCGATAATGGAAGCGTAGTCGGAACGGCGCAAAGACAAATCACTCACACCATCTGCAACGACATTGAAAATAAGACCGTCCCTAAAATAGTAATCGAGTCGAACGATACCCCCGTCATTCTTCACAAGATGAGTCTTCACCACCCACCGGCCCTCCCGGACCTCCGTTGCTTCGACTGTCTCAAAGCGCTGCCCGTTAAAGCTTGAGAATCGGCTGGTGTAGGTCGCGACGATCAGTTCGCGCAACAAAGCACGAAAACCGAGGCGTTCTTCCGCTGATTGCGCTCGCCAGGATTTGCCCAGGCTGACCCGTGTGATGGTCAGAACGTCAAACGCCTCGCCGACTGCATGATCGAGAACAGCGTATCGTTCAGCGAATGGGGCACTCGATTTCATCGAAGATAAAAGCTTGTGGTGAAAGTCGGCCACCACCTCCTCGGGTTCACTACCGACCGCAAGTTCGAACGCCAACACTGTCAATACGATTCGAAACATCGACTTCACCAAGCGAGCGAGTCAGCTTACAGGAACCATAGAGAGAGTACCGGAATATACGTAATCAGAAGCAGCGCAAGAAGTAGGACGGCCATGAAAGGTAGACAAGCAGCATAAAGCTCAATCACTGGTCGATTAAACCGATAACTCGCAATAAACAAATTCATGCCTATCGGTGGCGTGAAATAGCCGATCTGTAAATTCGCAAGAAAAATAATGCCGAGGTGCAACGGATGGATTCCGTACCCTATGGCCACGGGTAGAATCAATGGGACCATGATTACGATGGCCGAAAATATGTCAAGTAACGCCCCAAGGAGAAGCAGCAACACGTTAAGGAGGATCAGAAACATCAAACGACTAGAGATGTGTTCTTGAATCACTTCAAATAGTCGTTGCGGGACTTCGGTGTCGACCAAGAAATTCGTGAATGCCAACGCACATCCTAAGATGAGTATGATGCTACCCACCATGACCATGGCATCACGGATGATCGTCGGGGTCTTGTTGAGCGCGACATCACGGTAAACGAACACTTCGATCACCAGAACGTACAATGCGGCTAGCGCAGCCACCTCAGATATCGCGAAAATCCCCGAGTAAACGCCGCCCAGCACGACAAAGGGGAGCGCCACCTCCCACTTGGCCTCGAGCAGGCTTGTCCAGACCTCGTGCGGGCGGAACGGCGTTCGTTTTGCGCCACCGTGGCGCCACATGGTCCATGCCGACAGTGCCGACACCATCAAAACTACTGGTAACAATCCCGCCAAAAAGAGTTGCTGGATGGTAAATGGTTCGCCCACATCGAGCTGCTGGGCCACGATGCCGTATAGAATAAGAGGTACCGACGGAACGATGAGCAGGCCAAGGCTTCCCGAGGTGGTCACGAGTCCAAGACCATATCTTTCGCTGTAGCCCGCTTCCTTCAGCATAGGAAGGAGAAGCGTTCCCAATGCAACAATGGTCACGCCCGATGCTCCGGTGAGGGCCGTAAATAGCGCGCAAGCGACGAATCCGACAATTGCCAGACCAGCCGGCATCCATCCAAAGAGCGCACGGGTCAGTGCCATAAGCCGTTCTGACGTGTTTGCCTCCGCCATCATGTATCCGGCAAACGTGAAGAGCGGCAACGCCACCAACAACGGAGTGTCCGTAATCCGATATATCTCGATCGCAACGACCGATAAATTGACGTCAGTTGCAAGAAAACCCAGCATCGCGGCCGACAGGACCACAGCAAAAAGAGGCGCGCCGAGGAGTGCTAGCGCAATCACGGCAAATATACCCGCCCAGATCACGTGCGTTCCCGCTGCACGGTTCGCACCAAATACCGCAATCCCATCACAAACGCAGTAACCGGGATAATCAGCTCGCAGATCCAAGCCGGAACGGGCCCGAATCCGGGCGTCTGGTACACATAATCTCCGTAAACCACGGCGATGGAAAACCATCCGAGGGTCAAACAGATGATCGACGTAAAGAGGCTCGTCAAACGGCCGATCACGGCGCGAACCCCCTCGTTCGCAAACCGAGCAACGATGTCAATGCATATGTGACCGTTCGCTCCAGCTGCCGAGGTCGCGCCAAGCATCGTTACCCATAACACAGCATTACGGACCAATTCGTCACCCCAAAGTAAACCGCCGCCAAGCACATTTCGGGCGATCACTTGGTAGAAAGCCACACCTAACATGACGAGGAAAAGTGCACACAGCAAATACGTTTCCAGCTGGGTGAGCCAACGCTGCATACGCACTAGCAAATCGTTATCTCTGTGCCTTAAGTGCCGATTGGAATCGCTGATAAAGACCGCGGCTAACAATACCTCGATCGATCCATTCTTCCGCCGCCTCCGCTCCAACGCGTCGCCATTCACGACGTTCGTCGTCCGATGGCGTTAGGAGCTCAATGCCCTGATCCAGCAGTACGTTGAACGTCGCGATATCGTCGGCGCGATTTTTTCGGTCCGCTTGCCTGACGGTATCCGCCATGATCGATCGCAAACTCATCTGATCAGCGTCACTTAATCGTTCGAACTGGCTTGCAGAAACCACAAACAAGCCATACACGTACATGAGCGGTAGATCGAGCAGGTACTTGAGTTGCGTGTGCCATTGAAGAGCCACCGCGGCCACAGGTGGCGAGGTGATGGTGTCAAAAAGACCCGTCTGGAGACCCGTCAAGACATTGGCAATCGATGACGGTATGGGCGTAATTCCAAAGGCAACCAATGTCCGCATGGCGGCTTCATCGCCCTGAGGTGTCCATACCTTCAATCGCCGCGCTCCCGCAACACTGGTTGCCCGCTTCTTACCCATCGCGTACGCCATCCCAACCTCGGCGATGCCAAAACAAACAAAGCCAGCGTCCTCCAGACCCCGCATTAATTCTGGATCCAGTACCGCGCGAACGCGATCAATCTCTTCTGGCGTACGGAAATGCATAGGCAAGTTGTAGACTTGCACGTCAGGGTATATCCGGTTGAACACGCCCGTTGTGACAATCCCTCCATGGAGTTGTCCAACCCGCATCAATTTCAGCACGGTCTGATCATCGCCCTTGACACCGCCAGGATAGAACTTAAATTTCACGCGTCCTTCGGTTGCTCGTTCGACCGAACGCCCTCCTTCCCGGAGTAACTTCATCCACGACGACCCATCGGGAGAAATCGTCGCGATCTTAAAGTTCGTCGCGCCACCAGCGATGTGGGCGACAAACACCATACACAGCAGTAATAGAGTTCTAGAAATACTCATCAGCACTCTCAAGCAACGCGGCTGCCTGATCCTGCGCAACCAAATTAATCAGCGTCAAGGCTTCGTCATATGGGTCCGCGACGGACACTTCGGTCAGGAGCGTATCGTGCAACTCGCGATCAAAAACAAGCCGCGCGTATTTCTCAGCGTACAAGACCTTTGCCATGAGATAGCGGCCGCCGCTGATTTCAATCGCCCTTTCAAAATGTCTGCGACCAACTTCCGGCCGTCCGCCCATGGCCGGCGGAAGCAACGTCTCAAACACACCAAGATACATGACCGCTGCACCGTCATCGTAACCGGCATCAAGTTCAACAACTTTTTCCATCAGTGCTTTGACTCGGGCCAATTCGGCGATCGCAGCCCAATCATCGCTGTGGGCCTGAATCCAGCCCGCCCAACTACTGGCGTATGCGTACATGGCGGGTACATCCGTTGGTTTCGAGCTAAGCAATCGGGCTTCCAGTTCCTCGAATGGCATTGTGCGTGCATTGCACGTCCAAGCGATAAGGCGACAAGCGGCGCGTTGTGAGAGCTCCATCGACTTGTTGGTTAGCCGGGTTTGCCGGGCTTGATCGACCACAAAACCCGTCGCGTACGAAGCATTCAATCTCGCGGCCGCCGTCAACAGATTTGGATTATCCGGGCTGGAGGCGAGTAGCGCATCAAGAACGATCAAAAAAGCAGGGACACCCTCCTTGACCGTCGCGAGATCATCGTTATTGAGTATCGCACGTGATAGATCATCAGCGAGAGTGTCCGTGACTGAAGAAACAATGCTCGCGCATCCATTGAGGACCAACGTCGCAAGCAAAAACGCGATTCGTTTCATGGCCCTACATTAACGAGGATCTCTGGAGAATTGTCCACTGCCACTCGTCTAAGGCAATCCTTGCTTCGCGCGTATACGGACCGTCACAGGACCTCCATCGCTGACGGGCCAAGCCGATAAATCTGTAAAGCGCGTTTCGGTCACGATACAATTTTCCTTTGCTGTCGAAGTATCCGAATGCCGTTATTTAGCGCTCGGTCCGGGGAGATTTACTTCCAACAACAAGGCGCCAGGGCCAATCCGCCTGTCCTGCTCATCCACGGCGTCGGCTGTCAGCTTGTCGAATGGCCCGACACGCTCATCGATGCATTGGTCAACGCCGGATATCGGACTATCGTATTTGACCACCGAGATGTCGGACTCTCCTACGAGGTCGATGCCAAGATACCGAGCATCGAAGAACTATTTTCAGCACTGTCCGACCCTTCATCTGTCCGACCGCCTTATACGCTTGGCGACATGGCCGACGACGTGATCGACTTGCTCGACCATCTGGGACAATCCGGCGCTCACATCATCGGCTGTTCGATGGGCGGAATGATCGCTCAGTGCTGTGCTATCAAACATCCCCATCGAGTGTTCACGCTCACGTCTTTAATGGCAACAACGAGTAATCCGAGCCTGCCGAAACCTTCAGACAGCGTCATTGCCGCGATGGCTGCTTCGCTTCAAGCGAGTAACGGCGAAGACGCACTCGCGTCATCCATTCATGCCGCCAACACCAACGCTGGCCCCCACTACCCGTCCTCCGAATACGGAATTGCTCGGTTCATCGAAAGCGCACACTCTCGAGCCCATCGACCCGCTGGTTCTGCAAGGCACATGGCCGCCATCCTCACGGCTCCCGATCGATCAGAATTGCTAGCCGACCTAACAATGCCCGTACTTGCCGTTCACGGTGATGAAGATCCCTTGATAGACGCGTCCGCAAGCGAGGACATTGTTAACAGCGTCCGGAACGGGCATCTGGAAATCATCCCTAGGCTCGGTCATGACCTTTCCGAACCCATCATTACCGAAATAGCCGGAATAATGGTCGAGCACATGGCATCGGTCGAAGTACTTCGGTGACAGCTGATCTGGTGCTTTGCGCCCGTGATGGTGCCATCGCGGAGGTCACGCTGAATCGACCCGAAGTCATGAATGCGCTTTCTTTTGAACTTCGCGGAGAGCTGATCGACACCTTCCAGAACCTCGCCGACGACGTTTCCTGCGAAATTGTTATTCTGACCGGTGCAGGACGCGCGTTCACAGCGGGCCTCGACCTGAAAGAGTTAGGTGGCGAAACGAGCTCGGATCATAAGACCACGGATACGTCCGTGACCCAACTTAGCGATGCCGTCGACTCACTGAAAGTTCCCCTCATCGGGGCCATTAATGGATTTGCCATTACGGGCGGTTTCGAACTCGCTTTGATGTGCGATATTCTCATCGCCTCCACCAACGCCCGATTCGCGGATACCCATGCCAGAGTGGGCGTCGTACCAGGTTGGGGGCTTTCACAAAGACTGCCTCGGATAGTGGGCATTAACCGCGCTAAAGAGCTTTCTCTGACCGGTAATTTTCTTGACGCGCAGACGGCATACGACTGGGGACTCATCAATCGCATCGTGGATCCCGCCGACCTCCTCCCCACCGCTCGCGGGCTGGCTCAGGATATTCTCAGTACCGACCGACCAACGCGCGAAGCGATGCTCCAAATCATAGACCAAGGGTGGCATACGACCCTAGCCGAAGGCCTCGAGGTCGAGGCAATCGCGAATCAATCCCACTCCTTGAGCCACGTGAACACCGAAAAAATTGCAGCCCGACGGCGGAGCATCCTCGAGCGAGGTCGATCGCAGACCTGAAATTCCAATCTATTCGCCGGGTTACGGGGTTAGGTTAGAAAAGCCACGTCTCTTCATTTTGAACCAATACGTTGTTAACCGTATCCCGTATTCCCTTAACACAACGGATGACCCACCAGACGGTCGGGAGAATTAACAAGTATATGCCGCCCGGAAGCATCCGGACTAAAAGTGCAGCCAACCCTAAATACAAGCAACCGATCCAGAAAGTCCTGATCTGGAAACGACGGTGAGAGATGACGAAGGCGTTTTCTCGATTCCCTTGCGTATACGCGAGAAAGAGTCCAAAAATAGCAGTAACCACTCCCAAATAGAGTCCGTAGGTCAATTGGATTCTTGCTTTATCTTGCATGCGCTTAGCCGGCTATCAATCGAGGTCTCGGATTAGTTCTAGCGTGCTACCCAACGTTTCGAGCCGGGCATCTAAATCCTTGCCAGCCGGTTGAACCCTCAGGGTCGACACACCTGCACTTTTGTACGCCGAGAGCCTCTCTCGAATCGCCTCTTTATCGCCCACCAAGTTCGACTGTATAACCATTTCCTCAGGTACCTTTGCAATGGCTTCGTCGCGTCGACCCGACACCCATAATCGTTGCACCTCTTCTGCCGACGCTTCCCATCCGCCGCGCTTGTACGCGTCATTGTAAAAATTTGTTTTAGCTGACCCCATCGCACCTAGCGTAAACGCCATGCCAGCTTTCAAGGGACCCATTACGTCGTCCATGTCGGGCTCAAACGCCACCGTACCTCCAACTTGAATATCAATATCGCCGAGTGTACGCCCATGGGCTTCTGCACCTTGTCTAATGAAGTCCAGATGCGCGCCGGCATTGGCCGGCGTAAAAGAAGTCCCTAACCAACCGTCAGCCAGTTCACCCGTCAACTCCAAGGCACGTGGTCCAAGCGTGGCAAGGTAGATGGGTATGGCTTGGTTGCCAGGCTGCGATAACCGCAGCGCTTTACCCTCGCCGCCCGGAAGAGGCAGCGTATGGTGTTTGCCTTGGTACGCTAGTTTTTCCCCCGCGAACGCGAGACGAATGATGTCTATTGTTTCGCGCAAACGCATCAGTGGTCCCTGAAACGGACGGCCTTGTAGACCCTCAACTACCTGCGGCCCCGACACACCAAGCCCGAGCAAAAAGCGATCGTTAGAAAGCGCGGCCATTGTCAATGCCGTCATGGCCGTCATTGACGGGGTCCTTGCGCTAATCTGCATAATCCCGGTACCAAGCTTGATGCGATGTGTTTTTGCCGCAAGGTAAGCGAGTGGGGTGACAGCATCCTGCCCCCAGGCCTCCGCCGTCCAAACGGCGTCAACGCCCAACTTTTCCGCTTCCACCACGTAGTCGACTTGACGATCAAAGTCACGCTCTCGCCCTGACGACGCGCCCCCCACCCCGATACTCACTCTCATTCGTACAAACCTATGTTGCCAAAGTCCACCAATCGAATTGCTTGGGATCGACATTGTCTTCGTGAACGAACCCACAATTTGTCGCGAACCAGTTGCGACAAGGATAGGATATTCTTATTAACGTACACGTGCTCACGACACGATGCGAATCATGGACAACGTAAAAGACCACGCGGATGTACGACAAGTTTATTCGTGACAACATCAAGCACGGGGCGTTCAAACTCGTGCACCCCAACGGTGACGAACAAGTCTACGGAAATGGCCAAGCATCCGTCGTGTGGAAGATCAACGACGCGCGGGTGCTATCCAAAATCGTACGTAACCCACTCCTAAACCTTGGCGAAACGTATATAGATGGGGGCTGGGATGTCGAAGATGGAAAGCTCGCTGAACTTCTCGCCATTCTGAAAACGAATTTTGAGGATGGATTCGTTCGGCGAGGGGCCACGTCAGCCTACGCAGCAATCTTACAGTCCTGGAACAATCTAGGCGCGAGCTTACGGAACGTCAGTCATCATTACGACCTCGACGCATCGCTTTTTCGTGCATTCTTGGATCAAGACATGCACTACTCGTGTGCCTATTTTCGTTCTCCGGAACAAACCCTTGAGGAGGCCCAGTCCGCGAAGTGCGATCACATTCGAAAAAAATTGTGTCTCAAGCCCGGCCAGAAAGTCCTTGATATAGGCTCCGGCTGGGGGAGTCTCGGACTCTACCTAGCAGAAAAGGAAGACGTCCAAGTCACCGGCCTTACCTTGTCCAACGAACAACTCGCTGTGGCCAACGATGAGGCCGTTCGGCGCGGGTTAGATAACCAGGTTCAATTTCGTCTTGAAGATTACCGAAACCACCATGGGAAATACGATGCCGTCGTGTCTGTCGGCATGTTCGAGCATGTCGGTTTAAGAAACTTCGACGGTTATTTCAACAAGGTTGCCAAGCTACTCTCAGGGGACGGCGTCGCGATGATTCATACCATCGGGCATACGGATCGGCCCGTCGCGACCAACCCATGGATCCGCCGACACATTTTTCCGGGCGGCTACATCCCAGCAATCTCCGAGATCAGCACCGCGGTCGAGCGGAGCCCGCTCGTGTTCGCCGATATCGAAGTCTGGCGGCAACACTACGCGTTGACGTTGAAAGAATGGAATCATCGATTTCAGACGGTCCGGTCCGAATTTGCGCGTGAAAAAGGCGAAAGGTTTTGCCGAATCTGGGAATTTTATTTGCTTGCGTGCCAAACCGCCTTCGAAGTATCAAGCTTAGTCGTCTACCAACTTCAACTGGGCATTAACAATATGTCGGTGCCAACGACAAGGGACTACTTGTACGACCGCTCTTAAGGTCTGAAACCAGGACCCGTTTGACCGTCCGAAGAAAGTGCGACCGTCGCATAGTTAGCGGCTCCCTGAACCCCGAGCGAGTCTTGGTTAAACAGCACGGTCGGAACGGATTGAAGAATGTCGGCCTGGATGCCTACGTTGACAAACCGACGACGAAAGCGACTCTCGTCTAGCATCGGCGCTACAGCCGCCACAACGGTTCCCCCAACGTATATGCCTCCGAGCGCGTGGGCCGTCAGCGCGAGCGAGCCACACGCCGTACCAAAGAACCCGCAGAAAGTTTCCAGGGTTCGATGACACACCGGATCACTGACGGACGACCCAAGCGCGCTAATCTCTTTCGGTCCGAGTAAATCGGGTTTCGTTCCCCACAACGCCGCGACGGCACGGTATAGGTTGACGAGTCCAGGACCGGACAAGAAGTGTTCCCACGTAACCGTCTTCAGACCAAGTTCTTGCTCGGCCGCATCCACCAGCTCACGTTCGTACGCATCAACGGTCGCTATTCGAACATGACCTCCTTCTGAGGGCACTACGCTCCGACCGTTCTTGAGGGATGGAAGAATGGCCATACCGAGCCCAGTACCAGCACAAGCAATCGCTCTCGTTTCATTTGAACGAATCGCGCCTGATTCCCCTATGGGTTTCAAAACTGAGGAGTCGTCGAGATTGAATGCGTGACCAAGTGCGACGAGATCGTTAATCACTAATACCGGCACGTCCAACTCGTTTGAAATCTCACGTTCGTCGAAGCTGAGATCTGTATTCGTCATGGACGCTTTACCATCAATTACCGGCCCGGCAACGGCGAAGCAAATGGCGGCAACGTTCGTTACCGCCCATGCCTCCAGCACCCGAGTCACGACGGTTGCAGCTTTCACTCCATCAAATTCGGCGGTGGCAAATTCCCGAAAATGCAACGCCCGACCTTGCTCATACACCGCAAAACGCGCCCGGGTACCACCAATATCTGCAACCAACAAAGTCAAGTCGGTAGTATCCGTGCGTTTTGCAGGTCGGCGAACTGATTTCGAAACATGTCTTCCGAGTCGATGCATTCCGCGAAACCGTGTTTTCGTGCCTTAATCGTTGAAAGGAGCGTGTTCTGTCCTCCCTTCAGTCCAAAAATCGCGTCCGCGAACTGCCAGGAATTTCCAACAAGCGCGTCCATCGAGTAAGGCATCAATTCGAAGCGCCGAACTAGTTCATTCCAGACCGGCGATAACTTAGGCATCTCTTCGGCCAGCGACATCGGGCAATCATCGCCAACTTCCATCTCGAAAGAATCGGCGATTGACGTCCACACCGATCGCCAAACTAGTTCGTCGCCGTTGGTGATGTTGTAGGTCTCGTTACCGTCGCCGGACTGAGCCCCGAACCAACGAACCGCACGGCCAAGCAAGCGCGCGTCGGTCGCCTGCGTCACAAACGCTGGACCGCCAGGAAAACGCAAAGGTTCCCCCATGGCTTTCGAGATCGCCGCAAATACGCCAATAGCCAGCGTCATGTTCATCGGGCTTCCCAGCGCTAAGCCACACACGATCTGTGGCCGCAGCACGGTATACCGCCATCCCCCCGCATTAGCCCGCTCTCGAACCAAATCCTCTTGTGGCCAATAGAAATTCGGACCCCGAGGGCGATCGTGCCATTCCTTCCCAGGATTCAACATCGGTCCCAAGTGCGCGCCATACGCCTTGGTCCCTTGCAATAGCGTTAAATGTTCGGACGGTTCTACTGCGTCAAGCAAATTTCGAAGCATCCCTACATTTACTTCGATTTGACGTGTGTCACGCCAACCCGCGACCAAGTCCTCTTGCTCGTATAAGGCGGCATAGACGACATGGGTAAAAGCGCCCAAAAAACCCAACATCTCGAACGTCTCGATTCGATCCGTTAAATCTACCGACACGTGCGTCGCATCGGTAGGAAAATCCAAAGAGCGGCGCGACAAAGCGACCACCGACCAGTCGGCGTCCCCGTCAAACGCCGACAGGACTCCCTGACCCACCAACCCACGAGCGCCGACAACCAGTAGCCTTTTGTGTGGCAAGACGGTACTCAATCCAGCTCCTCGGGTCCGCATTGTGCCGTTTTGCTTGCCGAACGACCATTGCGTATCGTATCGCCAATGCGCGTCTTTTTGCCCTTATTCGCCCTGTGGTATTGCGTCAACGGCCTGACCGATGTCGTTCGTATCGGGAACACGGGCGAACCAGCGACCCTAGACCCCCATCGATACAATTTGCGGCTTGAGGAAACCATCCTCAATGACTTGTACCTAGGACTGACGACGATGGATGCCGCCGGCAACATTGTTCCAGGTGCGGCACTTTCATGGGAAGTTTCTCCCGACGGTTTAACCTGGACATTCGATCTGCGACCCAACGCTCGATGGAGCGACGGCGAACCGGTCACCGCGGCCGACTTCGTCTTTTCATACCGACGTCTTGTGAACCCCGAGACGGCCTCAAGCCTCGCGTTTTTTATGTACCCAATCAAGAACGCTGAAGCGATAAATTCTGGTACCGCGGCGCTAGATTCGCTGGGCGTTTCAGCCGTCACAAGAGATCGCTTGAAAATTGAACTGGAAAAACCGTTTCCCTTTTTTGCTGAGCGTTTGCTTTACCCAACCGCTTATCCGGTACCGTCCCACGCGATTGCAACGCACGGTGACGATTGGGTGAAACCGGGAAACATGGTCACCAACGGCGCATTTGTACTAGCAGGGTGGCGACCCCAAGGGTTCGTCGAACTGGTCAAGAATCAATACTTCCACGACGCGTCCAACGTGACCCTGCCAACGGTTCGTTACGTCCCCATTCAAAACGCTACGACCGCACTTAACCGGTATCGGGCCGGTGAACTCGACGTAATCCTAGACTTCCCTCCCGGCGAACTTAGGTGGTTGAGGCAGCACATGGCCGACCACGTTCGTGTTTCTCCTCTGCTTTCGGTTATGTACCTGGTATTTAACGTAACGGAACCGCCGTTCGATGACCTACGCGTTCGAAAAGCACTCGCGCTCGCAATTGACCGACGTATTCTCACTGAGAAGGTTCTGAAAAGTGGCGAACTCGTGAGCTACGGACTTGTCCCCTCCATGGTAGGAAATTATCCGCACGCAACCACCGAACTTCCTGACATAGCATTAGCCCGCGACCTACTAACCGCCGCCGGCTTCACTCAAAACAACCCACTGAAACTAACGCTTCGATACATTACCGGCGATGAGAACAAACGAGTCCAAATCGCAATCGCATCAATGTGGCGATCGGTGGGCGTTCAAACCAGCTTGCACCATACCGAATTAAGCGTGCATTTCGCGGATCTTCGGCAAGCTAACTTCCAGGTCGCCCAGGCAGGTTGGTTCGGCGAAAACAATCCCGAGCACTACCTCGAACTGCTCATGTCGGATATAGGCGACGTTAACTATGGACGTTACGTGTCGCCCAAATACGACCGACTCATACGCCAAGCCAAACGCACTGCCGACCTCGAAACAAGGATAACGCTGCTCAAGGGTGCCGAGATCGAAGGGTTACGGGATTTCGCGGTCATTCCGCTGTACTCGGTCATGATACGGAGCCTCGTTGACCCCCAGATCCTCGGGTGGCGCACCAATCCCCGGAACGTTCACGGCGTTCGGTACCTGCACCGGAAATAACCCCTTTGGCCCGATTTCTATTTCGCCGCCTTGCCTTTGTCGTGGTCACGTTGTGGGTGGTAGTTAGTGCCGCATTTTTCCTGATCCGAGCCGCCCCCGGAGGCCCATTTGATGGCGAACGACGGCTGCCCCCGGCCATCGAGAAAAACTTGTTGGCTTCCTACCACCTGGATGAACCGCTTCCGGCACAGTATTGGCGTTATCTCCGGATGGTCACCCGTGGCGATTTAGGTCCGTCGTTTAAGCAAAAAGATTTCACGGTCAACGAGCTTATAGCCGCGGGTCTACCGATCAGTCTTGGAGTCGGAATTGCGGCGTTTCTCTTTGCACTTCTGGTAGGTACGTCTATCGGTACGTTCGCGGCGCTCCGGCACAACACGTTTCGAGACCGATTTCTCTCCGGACTAGCAACCCTGGGCCTCGCGTTCCCACCGCTGATCGTAGGCCCCGTTCTGGTCTTAGTTTTCGCCGTTGGTCTGGCCTGGTTCCCTGCCGGTGGGCACACCAGCGTGAAACACTACGTGTTGCCAACTATTGCTTTAGCGCTTCCCTATATCGCCGCCTTCGCGCGACTATCCCGGGTCGGTTGTCTGGAAGCCCTGGACCTACCGCACGTGACGACCGCACGATCAAAGGGCTTGTCTCGGCAACGTCTCGTTTTTCACCACGTACTACCGAGCGCGCTCGTACCCGTGCTTTCTTATAGTGGACCTGCCGCGGCGGCTTTGTTGGCGGGTTCAATGGTGGTCGAAGAAGTCTTTTCGTTACCAGGCCTAGGTCGCTACTTCGTTCAGGGGGCGATCAACCGTGATTACACTCTCGTGATGGGCACAGTTCTGGTATATGCCGTGCTTATCCTCGCGCTAAACCTGTTGGTCGATCTTCTCTACGGTCAACTTGATCCTAGGATCCGCAGCGACATGGTGGCTTCGAGTGATTAACCCACGCTGGTCATCAATGCGTGCGAGCCATCGAACGAGCTTGGTGTGTATCTTGCTGCTGGCGGTCGTTTTGGTCCTCGGACCCTGGCTCAGTCCATGGGAGCAAGAACACATCGATTACGACGCGCTTGATACGCCGCCTTCGCTTACGCATTGGTTTGGAACGGACGGCTCGGGCCGCGATCTTCTCGTCCGGACGATGTCCGGTGGGCAAGTCAGTTTAACGATCGCCATGTTAGCGACCTTTGTCAGTTTCGCGATAGGACTCCCGTGGGGCGTGATTGCTGGCTATGCAGGCGGGCGTGTCGATCAGGTGATGATGCGAATCGTCGATGGTCTGTACGGCCTACCGTTCATTTTTCTAGTGATCCTGCTGGTGGTTTTCTTCGGTCGCAATCCCTACCTACTCTTTATCGCGATCGGGGCGGTCTCCTGGTTGGACCTTGCGCGCATCGTCAGGGGACAAACACTCGTCGTAAAGAATGCCATGTATATCAAGGCCGCGAGAGCGTTGGGCGTGTCTGCCCCTTGGATCGTCACAAGACACGTCGTGCCCAACGTAATGGGCCCAGCCTTGGTCTATGCGACGCTCACGATCCCTGGTGTCATCATTGCAGAAAGTTTCATTAGCTTTCTAGGACTCGGTATTCAAGAGCCACGCACAAGCTGGGGCGTCCTAATTGCCGACGGTGCCACTCGATTGCATGCCCCATGGCAACTCATTTTCCCCGCTACGTTTTTATCGGTAACGCTATTGGTTTTGAACGTCGCGGGTGACCAACTACGCGATGCGATAAACCCTCAAGAACAAGGACTTCGGCTATGACAGTTAGCGCCGGCATTGGTATTGCAAACTTTAATTTTGATGACACGAAGGGGTTTTGGAAGTGGGTCGACCTTTGCGATGCCGGCGGCGTTGACTCGATCTGGCAATCCGATCGAATCATTAGTACCGAAGCCAATTTGGAATGCATGAGCGTGATGGCCGCATTAGCTGGCGCGACCAAACGAATCAAGTTCGGGATGAATGTCGCCAGTCTCGGGCTCCGCGACCCAGTGCTCACAGCGAAGCAGTGCGCAACAATCGACGTTCTTTCAGATGGCAGGTTATTGCCGGCTTTCGGCCTCGGCAGCAGCCGATCGCGCGATTACGTAGCCACCGGCACACCAACAGCAGGGCGCGGGAAAAGAATGGACGAGGGCTTAGCGATCCTTTCCCGGCTTTGGTCCGAGGAAAGCGTGTCGTTCTCGGGCACCTGCTATCACCTAGAGGAAGCTTCGATCGCTCCCAGACCTCTACAGAATCCGCTGCCCCTATGGATCGGTGGCTCCTCACCCAAAGCCGTCGAACGCACAGCCCGCTGGGGAACAGGTTGGCAAGCCGGAATTGAATCGGCCGATCAGGTGGCTCCCGTCATCAAAGCGATCAAGGAAAAAGCCATCG